>JANYFQ010000071.1 GCA_025362615.1 Hymenobacter sp.
CGATGCCTTTTTTCAATAGATGCTCAATGGCTTTCGCGCCGTACTGCCCGGTCGCGCCTGTGACTAAAATCATGTTGCCTGTTGGTTGAGTGCGTGAAAAGGTTGGCCTTTCTTGAGGCCCCGGAAGGGCACCGGCCACCCGAACGGCCAGAGTGTTGGCTGGTGTTCAGATTACCCAAAGTAATCGGCCGGTCGTTTGGTTCGTACCTTGTCGGGACTTCAGATTACGCGGCGGTAGCCTGGTTACCCGCCGGTAATCAGCCCCGATACCTTCCCTTGCCCTTTCCCCGACCATGACCGAATCCGACCTTTCGCAATGCGCCGTCACGATGCAGGCCCTGCGCCACGCCTTGCTGGTTCTCAATGGCAAGTGGAAGCTGCAAATCATCGTGGCGCTGCTGGCCGGCACCCGGCATTTTCGCGGCCTGGAGCGCAGCGTACCGGGCATCTCGACCAAGGTGCTGGCCAAGGAGTTGAAAGACTTGGAAGCCCACCGGTTCATTGCCCGCACGGTCCACCCCGGCCCGCCCGTGGTCGTGGACTACGAGGTGCTGCCCTATGCCCGCTCGCTCGACCCGGTCATCGAAGTCCTGAAAGTCTGGGGCATCCAGCACCAACTACGGCTGGAAGCGGAAGGCGTGGTGCTGGGTCAGGAAATGGGAAGCGTCCGGTGAAACCGCTTCAAACTCTGAAAGCCGGATTTCGCCGGGCCAGGAACGTGGGCGAGCTAGAGGGTGAGCTGTTCCCAGAACACCACCTTGCCGTCCTGAGCCTGCACAAACTTCACCCCGCCGTCCTGCGAGATGACGATGGCCATGCTTTCGGGTTCAGCCAGGCAGAGGCGGTAGGCGGCCCGGTGGCGGGTGCCGCCCCGGTCGGCGGCTTCGGCCTGCAAGCGGGTGGCGTTGGCATCCAGCGCCCGGTACACTTGCGTTAGGGCGAGCTGGGGCGCGTACACCTCGACGCCAAACCCGACCACGGCCAGTTGCTTGGTCACGACCAAGGCGCCGTCCACGGTCATCAAGTCGGCCAGCAGGTCGGCGTACTGGCGCACGGCGGCTTCGAGTTCCAGCAGCCGGGCATCGCCGAAACGCTGGTAGCGGCCCCAACTGACGTCGCCCAGCTCGCCGAGGCGGGCGATGATGGCTACCTGCAAGCCGTTGTAGTAGTGGGCCTCGGTGGGCAGGCGCACCGGGTACTTGGGCCGCAGGGTGGCGGCCGGCCCCACGCAATGGGCCACGCTGGCGGTGGGCACGTAGGCCAGCATCCCGCCGTGCCCGCTGGCCCGCACCCGCGACACCACCCGCCGGGTGACGTGGTGCGCCAACTCGCCCAGGAAAGGCATCAGGTCGGCGGGGGCCGCAATGCCGACCGCCGCGAGTTGGGGCCGCAGCACGTCAATGTTTTCCATGAACCGGCCCCGCGACCAGGCCAGCGGGTACTCTACGAAGCCGTGGCCTTCGACGTGGCCGTTTTGCAGGGTCAGCACCCGGTCGGGGCCGTGGAAGAACACCAGGTTGCCGGGTCCGACGATTTCGAGCAACAGGGCACGCGGCGTGGGCGAAGGCGCAAAAGACGAGGTTTCATCGAGCTGACCCCCAGGCGCATAATCGCGCAGCAGCCCCCAGATGAGCAAGCCGGCCGCCGCATCGGCGCACACGGCCAGCAGGCTGCCCGACGAGCGCAGCGCCGGGCCGAGCCGCCGGATTTCCTGCTCCTCGTAGGGCCGGGGGGCGGCCAGCTCCAGCGCGTAGGGGGCGTTGGTGCCGGGGGCGTGGGGCAGTTCTTTCAGCGCACTCAGGATGAGGCGGCAGCGCACCGGCTGGCCTTCCTCGAACAGCAGGCTGGCTTGGTAGGCCACGGAAATGAAGTATTCCAGTTCCGCCAGGGGCGGCAGGGGGCGGGCGGCGGCGGGCCAGCGGGCCAGTAGCTCGGCGGCCAGGTGGCTGGGGTAGTAATGGGCTTTCATTGGGCCAGCAGCACGGGCACGGGCACCGCTTTGTTTTCCAGGGCCGCGAGTTGGGCCATTTGTTTGTTGATATTCAGCACGTACAGCGTCACCCCGGCCAGGGCCATCATGCCGACAAAAGCGAGGAAGGTGATTTCCCAACTGGAATGCTCCTTGATGGGTCCAATCAGCGTCGCGCCCACCATCGAGCCGAACGCCCCGATGGTCATGTAAAAGGTGAAGTGGCTGGCCGAGATTTTCCGGGAACTGCACTGCATGGCAATGGCATAGACCCCGATTTTGGCGAAGGCGTTGAGCCAGCGGTAGGTGATGAGGAAGCCGTAGATGACGGCCGTCGTTTTCCAGAGCCCCGGCAAGGCCGTCAGGGCCAGCACCAGCGCCACGATGAGCAGCAGGTACAGGCCAATCATGCGCTTTTTGCCGAATTTCTCAATCAGATACCCGCCAATAAGCATCCCGCCGATGCCGCCGATGAGGTCGGCCGTGGCAAAGGCCTGGGCGTAGAAGACGTTGGTCCAGCCCGAAATTTTCACCGCGAACAGCGGCAGCAGGGTTTCAAAGTAGTTGTAGGCCCCCATCGTAATGAAAAGCAGCAGGGAGATGAGCAGCGTGTTTTTCAGGCGGAACACTTCCAGCAGGGCCTTCAGGATAGTGGGCCAGTCAGTGGCCTGCATTTTCCGGGCCGTGGCCGACGTGCCGCCCGCCGTCCAGGGGGCCAGCCGTTCGCCGGCTTGCTCGCGCAGCAGCACCGGCACCAGCGTCATGCTGCCCACCAGCGCGGCCACCGTCAGCACGGCCGGCATGAAGCCGTAAGCATTCAAAATCCAACTGCCCAGGGCCAGGGCCAGCGAGCTGCCAATCATGCGGGCACCGCCCATGAAGCCGTTGGCCCGCGCCTGCTCCGCATCGGGCAAAATATCCACCGCCATGCCGTCGGTGGCGGCATCCTGAATGGCCCCGAAGGCCGTCACCACGAACGCGGCGGCCATGAACAGTCGCATATGGTGCAGCGGGTCGGGCACCAGGGCCAGGC
>JANYFQ010000080.1 GCA_025362615.1 Hymenobacter sp.
GCCCCGGTGCGCCCATGGTACTGCCTTCACCGGTGGGAGAGTCGGTCGCCGCCAACCTTTTCTGCAATGCCCTTTGCTTTGACCAGCGAAGGGCATTTTGCGTTGCGGCCAAGTAGGCCCTTCAATAAGCAGGTCTTTTAACTCTACTTTGGCAGGTTAAGGAGGGCATTCGGCTGCAGAAAAACGGGTCGAGCAGCAGCAAAGCCAAGTACCGCTGCTACGACTGCAGGCACCAAGCCGTTCTGGTGCCGGCCGCCCCGTCCAAAACCGTCCAAACGGAGCAGGTCCTGCGCTTGGCGGTCGAGCGCAACTCCCAACGCAGCATCGTCCAGGCGACGGGTGTTGCCCGCATGACGGTCGCCAAGTGAATAAAAAAAGCAACAACGTAAATACCTTGCCCTGAACCTGTTGCGGACCCAAACGCGTTTTGACTGGCTGGACTGGAGCTGGACGAAATATGGACCTTCGTCGGCAAGCGCAAGCGCAAGGTTTGGCTCTGGCTAGCGGTGGAGCGTGCCTCGCGGCGCATCGTGGGCTGGGTGCTGGGCTGCCGCCACGGGGCGGCGACTTTTTGAATCCTTGCCCGCTCGTTACCAGCACAACACCGTGTACTACACCGACGCTTGGGAAGCGTACGCCAACGTCCTGCCCGCCGCCGCGCACCGGCCCAGCGCCAAGGGCAGCGGGCAGACCAGCACCGTGGAGGCGCTGAATTGCTCCTTGCGCCAACGCTACGGCGTGTTGGTGCGCAGGTCGTGTTCTTTCAGCAAGTCCTTGGCGATGCATTTCAACCGAATTAAACTTTGTATAAATAATCATGATTTATAACTCACCAACAGTTAGACCACCGCCTCATCTTGAAAGAGCAGGTTTTGTAGCTTCCGCGCTAAAATAAGCTTGAGACTGGCAAAGGACAAGTTGGCAGCGTTTCGCGCTGGCTCAGTTTCGTGCTGAGCACCACGCCCCCATCGTCAGAGCCACATGGTGCTGCCAGGCGGGCCAGGAGCGGGTCTGGTGCAGGTCGAATTGCTACTTGGCTTTCTTGGAAAACGCGCTCAATCCAGTAGCGCGGCATTTGCCGCCAGAGTGCTTGGCCCACGCTCAAAACCGCCGCCCCGGACGGGGGTAACACAGGTGGTAATTGACGTTGGTGCCGTCCAATTCGCAGAAAATCAGCAGCGCCTGCGCCCGCCCCCGTCTTCGTCCTCCCAGCGCCAGGCCATCACTGGCCCGCCCCCCCTAGTGATTGAAAAACCTTAATTGGTCGCAACCGTTTCAGGTTGAAACCTTCGTACGTCATGACCCTTTATCGCCTTTGCCTGACCGCCGACGAACGCCAGACCCTGACGGGGTGGCAGAAGAAGTATAAAGCCCATTCGGCTAAGCTTCGGGACATTCAAATTGTGTTGAACAGCGATGAGCAGACGGGGCGCCGCCCGGCTTTGGAACTGGCTGGCGTGCTGGGCATCTGCACGCGCACGGTGGAACGGGTGCGCCGTCAGTTCTGCGAAGAAGGGATGCAGCTGTTCGAGCCAAAGGTACGTAAAACGCGCTCCGACAAAAAGATAGACGGTCGGGTGGAAGCCCATCTGTTGACCCTGCTCTGCCAAAGTCCGCCCGACGACCACCCGCGCTGGCAGCTGGCGCTGCTGGCCAACCGGCTGGTCGAATTGCGGGTGGTCGCGCACATTTCGACCACGATGGTGGCGCGGCTGCTAAAAAAAACGAACTCAAGCCTTTTCACGGGCCCACGCAGTGGGTGATTCCGGCCGCACAGAGCCCGGCCTTTGTGTGCCAGATGGAGCAGGTGCTCGACGTGTACGAACAGCCCTACGACGCCGATTACCCGGTCGTGTGCCTGGACGAATCACCCAAACAATTGCTTGACTACCAAGAGTTTACCGCTGCCAACGGGCAGCAGTACCGTGATTCGGAATACGTGCGCCGGGGCGTGGCGGAATTGTTCGTGGCCACCGAACCCCTGCGGGGTTGGCGCGAACTCACCGTCGAGGACGACCACAAAGCCGCCACGTGGGTGCAGTTCGTGGCCCGGTTGCTGGACACGACCTACCGGGACGCGAGAAAAGTGCGCTGGGTGATGGACAACCTGAGCACACATCGAATCAGCAACTTCTACGCGCATTTTCCGCCCGAGCTCGCCCGGGCCTACGTGCAGCGGATGGAAATTATTTACACCCCCGTCCACGGGTCGTGGCTGAACATGGCCGAAATAGAATTTTCCGTCCTCACGCGCCAAGTGCTCAACCGCTCCTTCGCCACGAAAGAAGCGGTGCAGGCGGTCGTCGAACGGTGGAAAAACAAGCAAAACGCCAACCAAAAACCCCGAAACTGGCAGTTCAAAACGGCCGATGCCCGCATCAAGCTAGTCAAGTTGTACCCAACTATTTAAAGTTTTTCAACCACTAGGGCCTGTTCTCAATAAGCGCAAACTACCTCGTATGCAGCCGCTATTTCGGACCCAGCAAGGAAGTTGTACTCAGATAAGGGGTAGAAAGGGACACAGGTGTCAGTATTTATAAACTTTACCGAGAAACGATAAAACCTTTCTAACTGAGAGCAGGCGCTAGAGCGTGAGGACAATTAAAGAGGTTTTTATTCATATAATTTAATATAGTATAGTTTTAATATGCCAAAAGGCGAGGAAGGAAACGGCGGTTTTGTCGTAGCGGGTGGCCAGACGGCGGTATTGCTTGAGGCGGCCGAAAAAGCGCTCCACTTTGTTGCGGTCGCGGTAGGTTTCTTCGTCCATCGCCACGGGTTCTACCCGGTTGGGATGGCTGGGAATGACGGCTTCGGTGCCCTTTTCGGCGCAATAGGCGCGGGTGGCATCGCTGTCGTAGGCCGTGTCGGCCAGCCCTTTGCCCGGCTCCAGACCCGCCAGCAAGGGCAACGCCTGCGGGCTGTCGCCCGCCTGGCCTTCGGTCGCAATCAGGCGCGCGACGTTGCCCAGCGACTCCACACAGGCGTGGATGTTGGTGCCGATGCCCCCGCGACTGCGTCCGAGGCACTCGGCGGCGGCGGTACTTTTTTTTGGCCCGCCGAATGCTGGTGCGCCCGGACGACGGTCGAATCGAGCATGACCCAGTCCAGTTCGGGGGCTTGCAGGGCCTGGAAGGCCCGTTCCCAACCCCCTTTGGTCGCCATGCGCCGGAAGCGCTTGCACACGGTGTTGGATTTGCCGAAGCGTTCGGGCAGGTCGGCCCACGGGCAGCCGGTGCGCATTGTCCACACGACAGCGTTGAAAAACAAGCGGTTGTCTTTGCCTGTCACCCCGCAATCGACGGATTTGCCCGACAAAAGAGGACTCACCACCACCCACTGAGCATCGCCAATCTCATGCCTTCTCATAAATAATTTATTTTTTATGAACAATTGCCAGAGCAAAGGTAATTGTCCTCACGCTCTAGGCGTCATACTTGATTTTGTCTTCTTTTTTTCCTTAAAATGAGCCAAAGTCCCACTGTTCGTAAAGCAGTCATAAGTACTAGGCCAGATTTATTTTAACTATGTCAGGTTTTGAATTGAATGGTGTACTGTTGGCCTACCCGGTCGAGAATACGCCAGACCGCTGCTTTCAAGGTTTGGAAGCTGGTGTAAGCTTCGGGCCGGAGCCATTCGTATTTGACTTTGCGCCAGGGCGTTTCAATTTTGTTGAGGTGCGGGCTGTAGGTGGGCAGGTAAAAAATGGATACGCCCTGCTCTTGCCAAGCCGCGAGCCGGGCCTGGAAGGCAGCGGCGTGGTGCATTTTAGCGTTGTCGAGCACGAGCACCGTGGGCCGGGTGCGGGTGGCAGCCCAGGCATCGAGCGTGTCGCCAACAAACGCCGCATCCAAACGGCCTTCGCGGGCGACGGCATGCAGTTCGTTGGTGGAGGCGTTGTAGAAGCCCAAGACGTTGAAGCGCGGGCTGTGACGGGGGCGGGTGGCGACCTGTTCGCCGGGAAATTGCCAGCCGTAAGGGATGGCCGGGGTCAGGCAAAAGCCCGATTCGTCGCCGTAAAACACATCCACCTGTCCGGCTTTTTCCAGTTCCTGCACCCAGGCCAGGCGCTCGGCTTTGTCGGCGTAGTCGTCCGGGTCCTGGGCCTCTTTCAGGGCGTGGCGAAAGCGTCGCCACGCCCCACCACACTTTTTAAAAAACGGCGTAGGGTGCGGGGCGAGAAGTCCTTGGCCAACTCCTGGCGCAAGCTCGCCGTCACGTCCTTGAGCTGCTGCCGGTTGGCCCGTACGGCAGCGGCCACCGGCGCCTCATCGGCGGCGTTTAGGAGGGGCCGCCGCCCTTGCCCGGGGGCGTTGGCCAGGCCGACGAGGCCGCATTCCTTCCAACGGTTGAACCAAGCATAGACCGTCTGGCGGCTCACGTCGAGCACGGCCATGATAGCGGCAACGGATTGCCCGTCAGAACTCAGTAACAGCGCCTGGCAGCGGTCACGGAACTGATGTTGGCGGTGGTACTGGCGACCGGTCGACAAGGTAGCCCGCTCGTCAGCCGTCAAGGTGATAAAACGCTTTTGCATCCCCAAAGATAGACCAGTTACACATTTAAAATAAATCTGGCCTAGCACTTACTCATCCAAACTTGCAGAAGAACAAGCTGCGAGTACTTCCTCGAAGTGTGATGGTCCCTTTGAAGTAATTACTGCTCTTTGGTAGGCATATCTAAGAGAGTGTTGGCTAATTTAAGTTGAATTTTTATTTTTTTGCTGCCATTTTAATGGACTGGTCAATCTTCTGAGGAGCAAATTACACATACACAGCTTAATCCAGGTTTCGCTGTTGCGTGGATTGGTTTCAAAGTCGCGCCCCACCAGGCGACGATACTTGCCAAACCAGCCAAACGTACGTTCCACTACCCATCGATGCGGCAGTACTTGAAATCCTTTTTGGTCCGCCGGTTTTTTGACCACTTCCACCCGCGGCCCGGCGGCGCGGGCCGCCGCGTCCACGGTCGGGCCGCTGTAGCGCCCATCGCCCCAAAGCAAGCGCAGGTGCGGCGCCCGCCGCTTGGCCTCGGCAATGACCGACGGGGTCCCGACGGGGTCCTGCACCGAGGCGGCCTGCACCTGCACCGCCAGCAAGAGCCCCATCGTATCGACTGCCGTATGCCGCTTGCGGCCAGCTACTTGCTTTCCTGCATCGTACCCGAAACAGCCCCCCTCTTACCGCCTGTCTGGACGGACTGCGTGTCAATGGCCCCGGCTGTCGGTTCCGGCTCGCGCCCGGCGGCCACCCGCACGGCTCGGCGCATGCCCTCGAGCAACCGGTCCCAGGTACCGGTGTCGCGCCAGTCCTGGAAGCGTTTGTAGACGGTGCCCCAAGGCGGCAAATCGTGCGGCAGCAAGCGCCAGGCACAGCCAGTTCGCGCTTGGTAAAATATCGAATTAATAAGTTCCCTTTTTGTGTGCTTGACTTTGCGGCCAAGGCCGCTGGTGCAAACGTAGGGCTCGACGATAAGCCATTGCGCATCAGTTAAATCAGTAGGGTAAGTAAGACGTTCCATGCTGAAAGATACATCACAATTAAATTTGTAGCCTTCCCCTCAAAGTGAGCCAGTCAAAACGATAGGGTAGGCGGCTTGACGAAACTCAATGGGGGTAAGAAAGTTGAGGGCCTCGTGGGGCCGC
>JANYFQ010000097.1 GCA_025362615.1 Hymenobacter sp.
TACCCTTCGGTATTGAAGTAAACGCGGTGTCCGGTGTCATCGAGCTGGCACCAGCTGCATTTGGTGGAGCCGCCGTCGGCAATTAAAATCATGTTGGGAAGAGTTTGGCGTTGCGAGCGGCGAAAGTAGCAGGGTTTCGGCAAACATTCGGCATCGGGCTGCAGGCCGACGGTGCAGGCCGGGCCATTGCACGGCGCACGGCTGCCGCAGTAGCCCGCCCTTGATATGCGCCAGGTAAGCGGGGCATGGCCCCATGATACGTATAATTTATGCCCAATCGCGTCTGGGGCGGCGCTCCCTCACTACCTGCCAACACAATGAATGCAGCCCTACTGCAACGATGCCGTTCCGCAATACAACCCCAAATTTGTTCGTGTTGAAAATGTTTTTTAAGGAAAAAACTTTGATTTGTTAAATGGGTTACTAATTTTACGCAGGCCAAAGAAGCAGCATTGCAAGGTTTTTAACTTGTAGTGAGTTTTTTTACCAAATCATCAAAATTTCTCACCACTTCACCACTTTTTTCATTTCAGTCATGAAAAAACAATTTACCCTCGCAGCAGCAGCCCTGCTAGCCGCCGGTGCCCTCAGCGCCCAGGCACAAATCACCCTCGACGGCACCATCAACGCCGCCGAAATCACTGCCACCAACTATCAGTTGCTGGGCCGCTTCACCACCCCGCACATCAGCAACGGCGGGTTTGGCAACTGGGGCCTGCTCTCGATGTACGCCGCCAACGGCAGTGCCAGCAGTAACCGCCTTTTCATCGCATTGGCGGGTACGCTGGAAAAGTCGGGCAACGGCTTTCAAGTGTACATCGACCGTCCCGGTGTGGCGGGTGTGCCGATGGGTACCGCCCTTCCCAATCCGATGGGCATGACCATGTTCGACGGTACGGCTGGCACCAAGCTGGAAATGGACGGGGATATGGCCCTGGCCATTAAAGGCGATGCTGGTGGACAAATTCCGCAGGCTGTCTTTTACACCTCTGCCACGGCTGCGGCTTCGCGCGAATTTTCGCCGGTACTTCCCCTGGCTGGTACTGCGGTCACATTGGCTGCCACCGAAACCATTGGAGCTTACGCCGGCCTCGCCGGTGCCCAGATGGCTTACAAAGATTCGCCCAGCGGTAGCTTGGTAGCCGATTTTCCGATGGCTGGTAGCGGTGCTGGTAACCCCGGCAATACGCCCACCAACCCCGGCAGCGCCGGCAGCTTCGGCTGGGAAATTAGCTTGAGCCGCAATAACCTCAACATCAACGCTGGTGGTGGTCAGGTAAAACTGATGGGCGCTTACGTTTCCGGTGGCGGCTTCTTCTCCTCCGACGTTATTCCCGAAGTTACGGGCAACGGCAACACCAACCTCGGCAACACGCCCGATTTCACAACCCTTGCGGGTAACCAAGGTGGTAGCATCATCACCCTCAGCACCAAGGCTGAGGATGCCGCTGCCGTGGCCATGAGCGTGTTCCCTAACCCCGCACTGAGCCAGGCTATGGTAACGTACCGCGTGCTCGACCGCGCCGCCGCTGTCAGCATTACCCTGACCGACCTCATGGGCCGCACCGTGAAAACGGTTGACGCTGGCCTCCAGTCCCCCGGCATCCAGCGCTTTGAACTGAACAACTCGGAATTTGCCGCCGGCACCTACCTCGTGAAAGTGCAGGTCGGTGACAAAGCTTCGACCCGTAAAGTGGTGTTGCTGTAGCCCATTGACCATTCAGGGTCAGCACCCAAAGCCCCCTGCCGCAGTGTGCGGCAGGGGGCTTTTTTGTGGCGACGCACCTCAGGCGCAACCCTGCGCGGGGCAAACGGTCAATCAACTTTGCGTCAGAACGGATGCCGCTAAGCTGCTGCCCCGTCGCACCTTGCGCCGGAACCAAAATCCTCAGGGTGCCAGGATGGACTGTAGGGGGCGAAGCGAGAGCCTCGCGGTGCTGATTGTTGCACAAACCGTGTCGCTTACTTTCGCACCTTGTCGGCGCTCACCGGCCTTTTTTGCGGACAGGAAAGGGGCCGCCCGCCGTTGGCTGAACGGGCTGTTGAAGAGCCAACAAAAAAACGGTCGCCGGAGAAAATCTCCGGCGACCGTTTTGGGGTTTGTCATGCAATGACACGGAAAAGGCTCTGCGGGCCGGGCGCTACGGCGTGACAGTGAGAAAGCCGCCCGTGACCGCGCCCATCGAGTTGAGCGTAACTTCCAGCTTGACATTGTAGGTGCCCTCCGTGGGGATGAGCAAGTCGCCGCCACCGAGCGAGAGGGGCATCCGAGTGCCGATGACGATGGGGGTGACGGCCGAGGTAGCGGCCCCTAGATTGACTGTCCAGTCGCGGTTAGCACGAAGCTTCAGCTTGTTGGTGGTGCCCAGGCTCGCGCCAATGGTCAGGGTCGTACGCAACAGGAAGGCGTTGGTAGTGCCGCACACGTAAGGTATATTGCGGTCGGTGGTGGGGGGGCCGGGCCAGCCATCGGCCGCCGGGCCTACAATGCCCCACGGGAGGGTGCCGGGTGCCACGCAGGCGTTGTAAGGCGTGACGGTGAATGTTTTTGCCTCAGAAAATAGCGGGGCTTGATTGCCGCCCACTACCGTTTTGAGGCGCACTTTCACTTGGGCCACTTGTCCGAAGGGCAACATCATATCGAGCAAAACCGTGTTGAGTTCACCCGTTTTCACTGCCCGCGATACAGTGCCGTCGGCAGCCGCCCCGGCACTGAATTCTTTGGGAGCAGAAAAATTGCCGCTGGCCTTGTCAATCTGCAAGGTATAAGTAACTGGTGAGGTAGCCTTGGCACCCTCAGTGAGGACAAAATTGTACGGTGTCCAATTGAAGGTGATGGCCGTGGTGGCCGCATCAGCCAAAGTCAATACACCAGCGTTTGTGGTGCTGGCGGTTAGTACAGGGGCCGGACCAAATTCGCTGACCAAGCGGGTTTCGTCCTTCTTGCAGGCCGCAATTCCCAGCATCAGCGCACCCGCCGTAGCGGTGGTTCTAAAAAAGGAGTTCATAAAAAATTAAATTTGAGAAGGTGAGAGAAGGGCTGGCCCGCCCCGCTGTTCGGAGCAGGCCAGCTAACGAAATGGCCTAGTTGTAGCCGGGGTTTTGCCGCAGGTTAGGGTTAGCTGTCAGGTCCGACGACGGGATGGGGTACAAGTCGCGGGTCTTTGCCACGCCCTGACCGCCTGCCACGCCTCCCTTCCAAGGCCATAGGGTGGTGCCTTCGGTGAAACGGTTGTAGCGAATAAGGTCGGTGCGGCGGTAGCCCTCCCAGAACAATTCGCGGCTGCGCTCGTCGAGCAGAAAATCGAGGGTGAGCTGCGTGTCGGTGATGTTGGCCGAGGCCGAATTACTGTAGGCCCGGCGGCGGATTTGGTTCACATAGTCCAGCGCCGTTGCCCGGTCGCCGCCACCGCGCACTACGGCTTCGGCGTAAATGAGCATCATGTCGGAGAGGCGAATCATGGGGAAGTCCACGCTCGAAAAGTTCTGGGCACCGCCTTGGGGCACATTGCCCGAGGTTACGTTGCGGTACTTCAACACGCCGAGGCCCTGCGTAAATTCGGTAAGGCTCGCGATTTCCAGGCTTTGGCCCCGGGTCCAGAAACGGGCGCGGGTATCAAGGGTGGTGTCGCCATTGAGTTTGGAGAATTGGTCGAAAAGAGTGCGGGTGGTCCGCAAACCTTGCCAGCCCGTAGATTGGCCTACAATGCGCTGCCAGCCAGCGGCCGAACCCGTCGAACCGTTGATGAGAAAGGTAGTTCCACCGTAGCTCTGGGTTTGGGTAGCATTGAAAACGATGGGCCAGATAATTTCGTCCCGGGCAGGGCCGGTGTTGTTGTCAGCCAGAAAATTGCGGGCATAAGCCGAGGCCACAGCAGCAGGAGGAGTGCCAGCTGGAGTAGTGCAAAGACGGTAGCCAGCATCGACCACGTTTTTCGCCTGGGCGGCAGCATCAGTCCAACGGGCCTGACCCGTGTAAACCTGTGCATTCAGGTAAAGGCGAGCCAGGAATCCATAAGCTGCTGCCTTGTCCACGCGGCCATACTCGTTGGTACGGGCATCTGCTAACAAAGGTATTAGCGCCTTAAGCTCGTCTTCTACAAAACTGAAAAGTTGCTGGCGGGTGCCAACGGGGGGGGCAGTAAGCCCTACGCCGCCGCTTTCGGTAATGAACGGACCCTGACCGTAAAGGTCGAGGATGTGGTAATAGGCCACGGCCCGCAGGAAGCGGGCTTCGGCCCGGAAACGCTGGGCAGTGGCCACATCACCGCCCGAGAGTCGGGCCGAAATCTTATTGTCGGCCGCTTCGCGAATGAATTCATTGCAGAGCGCCACTTGGTAATACAAGCGGTAGTAGAGACCACGAACGAGCACGTTGTTGGCGTCCCAATTCATGCGGTGCCAGTCTTGAACACCGGGGTCGCCCCAAGCTACTACCGCTTCATCGGTCGACAGCTCTTGGGCGCTCCATAGTTGGCGCAAATAATCTGACGTTCCTTCGTCAATGTCCTGAATGTCGCCGTTGCCGGCGGGGCCGCTTTGCCCGGTCAGGGCAAAGCCGCCGTACACCTTGGCCAGCACTTGGCGGTAGCCATTCAGGTCGGCGTAAATTTTGTCGGGCGTCAACTCGTACTTTGGTTGCTGGTCCAAGTCCTTCGTACACGAAGTGCTCAAGCCAGTGAGGGCAGTGCCCAGGGCGAGGGCCGTGAGGCCCCGAATGAGTAGATTTTTCATGGGTGCTACGGATTAAAAGCCAAGTGCCAGCCCGAAAGTATAAGTCCGGGCGCGTGGATAAAAGTTGTTATCAATGCCTCCAAAAATTTCGGGGTCGAGGCCGGTGTATTTCGTAACCACAAATACGTTCTGAACATTCCCTGTCAGGCGTAATGTGCCGCTGCCACCCAGCACTTTGCCAACATTGTAGCCGAGGGTGATGTTTTCGCAACGCAAAAACGAGGCGTTTTCGATGTAGTAATCCGATAGGAATTGCTGGTTGCTAAAGCCGGTGCCGTTCACGCTTGGCGACAAATTATTGAGAAAACCAGTTGACCCCTGGGCGTTGAAATAGCTGCCGAAGTTGGAGGCTCCATTGTTGTACACATAGTTGCCGATGTTACTCCGCAACACAAAAGCCAAGCTAATTTGCTTGTAAGCCAGATTAGAGCTCAAGCCCAGCGTGACAAGGGGCGCAGGCTGCTTGTAGGTATAAACGGTGCTAGTGCTGCCGTCGGTTTGCGTGGTGTTGGCATAGAGGCCCTGAATAGGCCGGCCGTTCGCATCATATACCTGTCGCGATACTAGGAAGGCGTTGGGTGCCTCGCCTACGCGGAACACTTGCACCGTACTACCGGTATTGCCACCGATGCCTCCCACCAAGTAGCCCGTAAAGCCAGCTTGTTGCTTGCCCAGGTCCGTGATTACGTTGCGGTTGTAGGCCCCATTCACGTTCACGTCCCAGGTCAGATTTTCGGAGCGCACCACGCCTAAGTTCACGGCGGCCTCTATACCCCGATTGCGGAGCGAGCCGATGTTATCGTTGAGCTTGTTGGTGAGGTTGGCCCCAGCGGGCAGAAACACGCTGGCCAGCAGGTCGGAGGCAGTGCGCTGGTACACGTCCACGGTCGCCGTTACCCGGTTGTCAAACAAGCCGATGTCTAAGCCTGCGTTGTACGTATTGGTGGTTTCCCACGTCAGTTTGTCGTTGTAGCCGGAGGGGCGGGCGGTGATGCCTAGGTTGTTGTTGTTGAAAATATACTGGGCGGCCGAATTGCCGATGACGTAGCGTGGCAAGTAGTCGTACTGCCCACCAATGTCCTGCTGCCCAGTGCGCCCGTAGCCGGCCCGTAGTTTGAGGTCAGTAATGGTGTTGTTATTGGCCAAAAAGGACTCGCTTTTGATGCGCCACGCCACACCCAACGCAGGAAATTGCCCGCTGTTGCGGCCAGGAGCAAAGCGCGAGGTGCGGTCGTTCCGCCAAGTAGCTGTGAGCAAGTACCGGTCCTTGATGTTGAGGGTGGCGCGACCGAAGAAAGATATCAGCACGTACTTGTTGTAGTAAGCAGGCACCAGCAGCGTATCGGTTGATTTAACTTTGGTGACTCCGTTGAAGCGGCGGTCCAGAAAGTTAGGACCCTGGTTTTCGAAGCTCTGGTAAGCATAGCCTCCTTGCACATCAAACCGGGAGGACTCATTCAATTGCTTGCTGTAAGCCAAGTAGGCTTCGAGCAGGCGCATATCCTTGTCCTGTGAGAACCGCGTAATCTGGCCGTTTTGGCCGGGTGTGGTGGCATCTGGGTTGAAGGTTCCAAAGTCGGTTGGGGCGTTTGTAGTGGTGCCGCGCCCGCGTGCGATGTCGGTGGCCAGGTTCAGATTGGCCCGCAGCCCTTCTACGCCGTGAATTTTGTAGTCGAACTGAATATTGGATATCAGCCGCTTCACATTGCTCACGTTACGGGTGTTGAGCAAAGCCGCCACCGGGTTGCCAGGAGCTAGGCCACGGGGTTTGCCATCGGGCTGCAAAAATTGATAGTAGCCACCAAAGCGCACGAAGCGTGGGTCGGACGACGTGACCGGCTGCGTAGGGTCGAAGAGGGCCGCACCGGTAATTTGTCCGTTGTCAATAAAGCGGTTGTCCACCGACGTGCCTTTGGCGTTGATGTCCACCTTCAGGTGGTTGTCCAACAGGCGCGGGGTAAGATTAAGCGAAAGCGCATCGCGCACCAGCTTGTTGGTGATGACAATGCCCTCCTGGTAGAGGTTGCCGTAGCTGAGGCGGTAGGGTACTTTGCCAGCCGCGCCGCTGATGCTCACGTTGTTGTCGTAGCTCATGGCGTTGCGGAAAATCTGTTTTTGCCAGTCGGTGTCGGCGTTGCCGAGCGTGGCCCGTTGCGAGGCCGTGGTCCCCGCCTCGGGGGCGTTGATGGCCGCCCGGAACTCCGAAGCCGACAGCACATCGTACTTTTTGGCCACGGTAGCCAGCGAGGTTTGCGAGCTGAAATTTACCCGCGTGGCCTCGCCTACTGCACCGCGCTTGGTGGTGATGAGGATAACCCCGCCCGAAGCCCGGTTGCCGTAGATGGCCGTGGCCGAGGCATCCTTGAGCACGGTAAAGGTTTCAATGTCGTTGGGGTTAATCAACGACAGTGGGTTCGAAGCCCCGCTGATGCCGTCTTTATCCACTGGCACCCCGTCGATAACGTAGAGCGGGTCGCTGTTGGCATTGAGCGAGGAGTTGCCCCGGATACGCACCGTAGCGGATGCCCCCGGAGCACCGCCGCCGGTTGTGATGCTCACGCCGGCCACCTTGCCCTGGATAAGCTGTTCGGGGTTGGTTATCTGACCCGCCACAAACTCACGGGCGGTGATGGTCGTCACGGCCCCCGTCACGTCCTGCTTGCGCTGGGTGCCGTAGCCAATTACCACAGCCTCCGCCAGTTGGGTTGTGTTCTCGCTCAGGGCCGCATCGGCCACTGTGTTCTGGCCGGCCACTACCGTCACGGCCTGCCGCACGGTGTTGTAGCCCACGTAGGAGATGACGAGCGTGTGCGGCCCGGCCGGCACACCGGCAATGTTGTAGGTGCCGTCCACGTTCGAGGAACTGCCGAGGGTCGAGCCATCCACGACGACGGTGGCACCGGGCACACCGTCCTTTTTATCGTCGGTGACGCGGCCGCTGACCGAACCAGTCTGGGCCTGGGCCATGAGGGGCGCGAAGCCCAGGCCGGTGAGCAGGAGCAGCAGAAACCTGAGTTTCGCCAGGTAGGAGTGTTTCATACGGAAACAGG
>JANYFQ010000526.1 GCA_025362615.1 Hymenobacter sp.
GGCCGGTTATCTTGCTCACCGTCTGGAAGTTGACCCCGATGAGCGGGGCCAGCGTTTCGACAATGCTCACTTGGCCCACCACGTAGTAGGGCAGGAACTGGTTGCTGGCATTCACCTGGAAGGGGTTAATAGGGGCGCTGCCCGGCGAGCCGAAGCTGGGCTCGGCCGAGTAGGTGTTGGTGGTGGTGTAGCTGCCGATGCTGTAGATGGACGAGTAGGCGTGGTTGAGGGTGAAAGAGCTGAAATACTGCTTGATGAGCGGCAGCTGGGCGAAACCGTTGTAGTCGACGCGCCAGTTGGGCAGCGGCAGCATGGCGAAAGGATTGAATTCCTTGGCCTGGTAGCCGTCGGACGAGCGGCCGTGGTAGGCATCGATGAAGCTCTGCACCAGCACATCCTGCGAGTTGTAGCCGTAGGTGCCGTTGGGGCTTTGGTTGGCGGCGGCCAGCTTGTTGCGCACGGCCCGTCGGTTCTTCACAAACTGCTCGAAAGCCTTCGACGTTTCGCCGTTGGCGCTAAGGTCGCCAAACAGGGTGTTGATGGTGATGGTAGAGGTCTGGAACGAGCCCGAACCCAGGGTTTGGGGCGTGATGGGCAAATAGTTGTTGTTGCCATCGCGCAGCGGAATCAGCGTTTGCTCGTCCACCGTGTGGCGGTAGTAGGCATCGAGGTTCTGCACCTTCTGCTGGCGGGCATCGACCTGAATGTTGAAGTCGCGGAACGGCTCCAGGGCCGTGCGCAGGGTGATGGTCTGGGTCAGCAGCGAGCTCAGTGGGGTGTTCAGGAATTCGCTTTGCTGGGTGTACCAGCCGTTGCTGCTGGCCCGGTCGTACAGGGTTTGCAGGCCCGGCTGCTGCCCCAGTACGAAGGGCAAGCCGGGGGCCGTAAACGTGTCATCCAACCCAAAGGCTTTGGTTTTGGGCAGGTAGCCGGGCAGCAGCGTGCCGTTGGACCGGATGAAGGTGAAATTGATGGAGCGGGCCGTCATCAGCGAGCGCAGCACGGCCTTTACGAAGCGCAGCTTCTCGCGGGTGGTGTCGGCGGCGGCCGGGGCGGGGCGGGCCGCCGCGTTGGCCTCGCCGGGGTCGGCCCGTCGCGGCGCGGGCCGCCGGTCCTGGGGCGGCGGCGCGTTGTTGATGATGTTAAGAAACTTCACCTTGTTGTACAGCTTCACCAGGTCGATTTTGCCGTTGGCACTGATTTCGGCGTTGTTCTGAATCGTGTTGCCGATGTTGATGGGGGCCGTGA
Organism: Hymenobacter sp.; assembly: GCA_025362615.1. Lineage (GTDB taxonomy): Bacteria > Bacteroidota > Bacteroidia > Cytophagales > Hymenobacteraceae > Hymenobacter. The sequence goes on from JANYFQ010000526.1 coordinate 1,249, forward strand.
CGGTATCGGCGGGGTCGGTAGTGGCAGGGTGGATGAGGGCGCGCTGGCCCTGCGAGGCCGCCTGCCAGCTGTAGGTGGCGGCGTAGCGGGTGTCGGCACTCAGCCAATCGGTGAGGGGGAACTTGTCGAGCGGCAGCCGGTAGGTGAGGGCGGCCGTCTGGTTGAAATTGACGGTGCGGCCGCCGCGCAGCAGGTTTTGCTGCAACTGGCTGCGGTTGCGAATGGCATCGTCGCTCACCCCGATGGTGCGGCCGGGGCCTTCGTCAATCACGCCCCGGTTGGTGGCGGTGTAGTCGAAAATCAGGCTCTTGGTCAGGTCCCATTTCAGGTCGTAGATGCGGCTGATGAAAAAGGATTTTTGCACCACGGGCGCGATGCCGGCGGTGCTGGGCACTTCGCCGGGGTTCAGCACCCGTTGCAGGAACCGCTCGTTGTAGCGCCGGTCAAGGTCGGTGCGGAACGAGAAGCGCGAGGGCAGCGGCGTGAAGTTGATTTGCTGGAAAATCTTCAGATACGGGTTGTCCAGGGCCTTGAAGCCGGCCAGCGGCGTGTAGTTTTTGGGCGTGGTCTGGTACACGTAGGCCACGGCGGCGGTGTAGGCCTTGGTGTAGTCGCGGTCGGTGCGAATGTCGGAATGCAGGCGGTCGGTAATCGAGTAGCTCAGGGCCACGTTCTCGATGTCCCAGGGCTTGGGCTTGGCGGGCAGGGCACCGGGCTTGGGCAGGCCGCGCTCCTTGCGCACGTTCAGCACCGAAATGCTGCGGCTGGTGGTTTGGTCGATTACCTTCTTGCGGTACGCGGCCTGGGCATCAGAATTAATGCTACCGTCGGTGTTCTTAAATTTCAGCAGGCTCTGCTCCAGCTTAGTATCTGCATCGAGGGGGTCG
>JANYFQ010000170.1 GCA_025362615.1 Hymenobacter sp.
GTGGTAAAAACGCAGGGGGCGCAGTGGTAAAAACGCAGGGGGCGCAGTGGTAAAAACGCAGGGGGCGCAGTGGTAAAAACGCAGGGGGCGCAGTGCGCCAGGGCACGCAGGAGCAACAATTAAATAATTAAATAATTAAATAGTTAAAACCGGCACCTCCAGCGTCACCGTGGTGCCGTGCCCCGGCCGCGAGTCGAACTCGGCCCGCCCGCCCAGGAAGGCCAAGCGGCTTTCGATGTTTTTGAGGCCGATGCCGCTCGTTTCGGGGTCGAGGGCGGCGGGGTCGAAGCCCACGCCGTTGTCTTCCACCAGTACCGTCAGTTCTTCGGGGCCGCGCACGAGTTGCAGGGTCATTTCGCTGGCCTGAGCGTGCTTGATAATGTTTTGCACCAACTCCTGAATGACGCGGAACAGCACGTTTTCAACCGTGGGGGCCAACCGGCCGCCGCTGTCGAGGCCCACCACTTCGAGGTTGATTTTGAGGCGGTCGTCGGGCGACACTTTGCTCAGAAAATCGCGCACCGCCTGGGCCAGCCCCCGCTTGATGAGGGCGTTGGGCATGAGGTTGTGCGAAATCTGGCGCACTTCCAAAAAGCTCTCGTTCACCACGTCGAGCGCGTTTTGCAGCATCGTTTGCGTCCCCAGCGTGTCGAGCTGCAACTCCTCGCCCAGGGCGTGCAAATTCAGCTTGGCCACCGTGAGGAGTTGCCCCACGCCGTCGTGCAAATCGGAGCCGATGCGGCGGCGCTCGCCCTCCTCGGCCTCCAGCACGGCCTGCGCCCGCAACTGCGTGAGCTGCTGCCGCTCCTGGGCAAACTCGACCTCGCGCCGCAAGCGGCGGCGGGTGTAGAGCAAGTAGGCCAGCCCCGCCAGCAGCCCCGCCACCAACAGGCCCGCCAAAAGCTGGGTGTTGCGCCGCCGGATGATTTGCTGCTGGGTGCGGAGTTGGGCCGCTTGCAGGCGGTTTTGGGACTCCTTTTTTTCAGTTTCGTACTTAATCTGAAGGTTGTGGGCCTCGCTGACAAATTTTTCAGATTTAGTTGAGTCAGCATAGAGCGACTGTAACCGTTGGTTGTCAAAAGCGGCGTTGTATTGACCTTTTGCAGCGTAGGCGCGGGCCAGTCCGGCGTAAACTTGTTCTAAATCCGTGTAATCCCGCGAACCGACCAATATGCCTAGCGCCTGCTGGTACTGGCCCAAAGCCAAGTCGGTTTTTCCTTGCTTGAGGTGACTGTCGCCAAGCCAAGTCAAACTTTGCGCGATAAGTACCGCATCCCCTATTTTTTGGCTCAATGCCAATGCTTGCACAAGTTGATTTTGGGCATCCGCCCATCTTCCGGCCATCGCGTCCAGGCGGCCCAGAGCCAGACGGGCGTAACCTTCGTTTTGCGCGTCGCTATTTCCGTGCGCCACCCGAATAGCTTGGCGCAACAGTGGAACAGCTTTAGCCTGAGCAGCAGTATCTATCGCTGTATTGATTGTCCCCAGGGTCAAGTACGCATTGCCTAAAGTAACCAGCGTGTTAGCATACGCGCTCAAATCCTGAACTGTGTCAACCAGCGCCAAACTCTGCTGGAAATAACCGATGGCTGCCTTCTCATCCGCCATACGTTCCAACGTCACCCCTATGTTCATTAAGGCCCGCACTTGCCCTTTCCGGTCGCCCAACGACTCGGCAATCTTGGCACAGTTTACAAACAGGGCCACGGCTTCTCCATACTTTCCTTGCTGTCCGTAGATGCTGGCCAGCACATTTTGAGTTTCGCCGATTTTTTTAGGCTTGTTGAGTTGATTCCATAGCGCAAGGCTCTGGTTGCAATAGTTAGTTGCCTGTTGCAAATCATTGCGAACGAATGCCATGATGCCCAACTGTAAACTCGCGCCTGCTTTTCCTTTTGTAAAAGCCAGTTGCTCCGAGATTTTCAATGCTTCTTGTGCATATACTACGGACTTCGCAGGGCTGCCCACTCCAACCATTCTTGACAACTGCACCAAAGTTTTGACCCGAGTAGTATCACCGTTCGGCTGTCTTGCCAAAGCGGCTTCTAATGAATCGATTTTGAAAGATGTTGACGTGACCTGCGCCCGTACCCCCACGGCACCTAGCCCCAGCACCCCCACCATCACCCACCGCAACGCACTTGTTTTCATCGCATCGGCCGCGCCTAGCTCCTCGGCCCGGCCACTCCGTGCCCCGAAGGTGGCAAGTAATTTCCGAATCTACTGGGAGTTCCCAACGGCGGTATCCGTGCTGGCACGGATATTTGCAGTACCTAACTGCCATAAACAGCAGAAGCCTGCTACTAACGTGGCAGGCTTCTGTTTCTTCGATGGCTAAATCGTCTTTTGATGGCTAGTTCTTATAAGCAAAATAGCTGTTAAGATAAACGCTAACTCCACTCCTGCTTCTAGACTGGTCAGCAGTGCTGATGTCTTTTCCAACATATTTAACTTCCGCCACATCATTGGTGACAGTGACTGCGTAGTCAGAAGGCTGACCACCAAAAAGAGAGATTATTAGAGCGAGAATGTAATCCATGCTTCTGAGCGTTAGGTTGATTTCGCTACAATGATACAACAAAAACTTTGAGCATTCGAGCAAGTGGCCCAACAAACATTGAAATTCGCAATCAAACCCATTTTATACTTCCCAAACCCCATGCGTAAAGGCACCCAAGTCACCTGGAAATACGGCACCGGCACGGCCACCGGCAAAATCGAGTCCGTGCATAAAGAACCCATCAGCCGCACCCTCAAGGGCAGCGAAATCACCCGCAACGGCTCGGCCGACGACCCGGCTTTCGTCATCGTGCAAGACAACGGCGACCGGGTGTTGAAGCTCAAGAGTGAGGTGTCGGGCAAAGGTTGAACGCCAGATTTCATCCGGTTTAAAACAGGTTTCGCGGGCTTTGGGGTGAATTCGCGTTCACCTCCAAACCCCGCGAAACTTGTTTTTAACCCGACGGAAACGCTGCGCTTACAGGTTGTCCTTATCGGGCTCAATGAAAGCCTGCTCGTCCATTTCCGTGGGCATCACCACCACGCCCTGCTGCAGCTTCGAGTTGCGCTGGCCGTAGAGAAAATACACTCCAAAACCCAGCACCATCCAGCCCATAGCCACTTTCAGGGTAAACGAGTCGAGGCCCACGATGAGCAGCGAGCAAACCATCGCGCCCATGATGGGCACGAGCGGAAACGCCGCCGACGAGAGCGGGGCGCGGAACGGCCGGGGCTGCTCGGGGTCGGAGCGGCGCATGACCCACACGCCCAGGCTCACGAGCACAAAGGCCAACAGCGTGCCGAACGAGGTGAGGTCGCCGGCCAGCGAGCCGGGCACGAAGGCCGCGAACAAGCCCACGAACACCATCAAAATCAGGTTTGATTTGTAGGGCGTGTGGAAGCGCGGGTGCAGCGCGGCAAAGGCTTTGGGCATGAGGCCGTCTTTCGCCATCGAGAAAAACACCCGGCTCTGGCCCATCAGCATCACCAAAATTACCGAGGTAAAACCCAGCAGGATGCCGCACGTCACGGCCGTGGCCAGCCAGCCGTAGCCGGGCATATGCGCCCGAATGGCGTAGGCCACCGAGGCTTCGCCGCCCAGGGCGGGGTCGGCAAATTCGCGCCAGTTGGCCACACCGGTCAGTACGTGCCCGAACAAAATGTAGAGCACCGTGCATATCGCCAGCGACCCCAGGATGCCGATGGGCATATCGCGCTTGGGGTTTTTGGCCTCCTGCGCGGCCGTGCTCACGGCATCGAACCCGATGAAGGCAAAAAAGACGATGCCCGCGCCGCCCAGCACGCCGCCCAGCCCGTGCTTGTTCCAGCCCTCGTAGGTGCGAACGACGGCCCCGGCGGCGTTTTTGACCACCGCATCGGCCGGAATCAGGTAGGGCGTGTGGTTGGCGGGGTTGATAAACTGCCAACCCACGGCAATGAATACGAGCACGATAACCGTTTTCAGCACCACCACCACGGCGTTGAACAGGGCCGACTCCTGGGTGCCCTTCACCAGCAGCAGGCTCAGGGCCACGATGACGAGCAGGGCCGGCAGGTTG
>JANYFQ010000187.1 GCA_025362615.1 Hymenobacter sp.
GGGTTGAAAACCCGCGCTACTTACCTTTACTTTCAAATCAAGCGGTTTGCTGGCCCACAACTTCAAGGTCAGCCCATTTCATCCCCAATTTGCTGTACTTTGAAATTTTCTGAATTTAACCTCCACGACGACCTGCTGGCCGGCATCAACGCCATGAACTACCTGCTGGCCACGCCAGTACAAGAACAGGCCATTCCCAAAATCCTCGATGGCAAAGACCTGATTGCCTGCGCCCAAACCGGCACCGGCAAAACTGCCGCCTACCTGCTGCCGCTGCTCGACAAGATTTCGCACGCCAAGCACGGCCACACCACCACCCTCATCCTGGTGCCCACCCGCGAGCTGGCCACCCAGATTGACGAGCAGGTAATGGGCTTCGGCTACTACGTGGAAGCCAGCTCGATAGCTATTTATGGCGGCGGTAAAAGCGAGGGCTGGGAGCAGCAGAAACGCGCCCTCACCAGCGGGGCCGACATTATCATCGCCACGCCCGGCCGCCTCATCGCCCACCTGCAAATGGGCTACGTCAAGTTCGACCAAATCAAATATTTGGTGCTCGATGAAGCGGATAAGATGATGGACATGGGCTTCGCCGACGACATCTTCAACATCGTGCGCCAACTGCCTACCGACCGGCAGACGCTGCTGTTTTCGGCCACCATGCCGAGCAAAATCCGCGACTTCTCGCAGCAGATTTTGAAGAACCCCGAGGAAATCCGCCTCGCCGTGTCCAAGCCCGCCGCCGGCATCGACCAGCAGCTGTACATGGCCTTCGACCGCCAGAAAATCTACGTCCTCGAACACATCATCAAAACCCAGGACGTGCAGAGCATGGTGCTCTTTACGAGCCAGAAAGCGGCCGTGGGCGGCATTGTGAAGGCCGTAAATAAGCTGGGCATCGAAGCACGGGGCATCAGTTCGGACCGGACGCAGGAGGAGCGCGAGGAAATCATGCGGGCCTTCAAAAACAAGCAGTTCCCCATCCTCGTCGCCACCGACGTACTCAGCCGGGGCATCGACATCGACAGCCTGAGCCACGTCGTGAACTACGACATTCCGCGGGCCGCCGAGGACTACGTTCACCGCATCGGGCGCACGGCGCGGGCCGCCACCAAGGGCACAGCCATCACCTTCGTTTCGGACCAGGACCAGGACCGGGTGGTGAAAATCGAGAAGCTCATCGAGCGTGAGCTTGACAAGCAGGACATTACCGAGAGCCTGGGCCTGGGTCCGGCCCCGGAGTTCGACCCTAAACGCTTCGCCGGGCTGGGCGGCAAAATCGGGGGCCGGCCCGAGCGCGGCGGCCGTAGCGGCGGCGGCGGGCGCAGCGGCGGCAGCAGCTTCGGCGGCGGTGCTGGCGGCGGCGGACGCGACCGCGAGCGCGGTCCCCGCCCCGAAGGCACCGACCGTGGCCCCCGCCGCGAGGGTGGCCGCGACGGCGGCGACAAAGGCCCCCGCCGCGACGCCCCCGACCCCAAAGACCCCAAGTACATTGAGCGCCTGGCCAACGCCAAAAACGCCCTGGCCGCCCTCGACGCGGGCCTCGCGCCCGCCGTGCCCTACCAGCGCCCGCCCCGCTCCGACGACCGCGCCCCCCGCCCCGAAGGCGAGCCCCGCCGCGAGCGCAACCCCGACCGCGAGCGCACCCCGCGCCCGCCCCGCGAACCGCGCTCCGAAGGCGAAACCACCGAAGCCCGTGCCCCGCGCCCGCCCCGCGAACCGCGCCCCGAAGGCGAAACCAGCAGCCCCGAAACCTCGGCCGAAGGCCAGGAGCAACGCCGCCGCAGCCGGGGCGGTCGCAACCGCAACCGGGGGCCGAAACCGGAGGGCGGGGCCGACGGCGGCCCGATGGCCACGGCACCGGGTGCCGCCGAATAACCACGGCTACCGAAACAAAACGAAGCCGCCGTTGCCCTGGGCAGCGGCGGCTTTCGTGCAGCTTGGAACTGCGCCCGCGTTTTCACTTACATCGTTTTTTGGCTACTATGTCGCTGAAAATTAGTCTGCTATTGAAAATGATGCCACTGCTGCTGGGGCTGGCTGGTCCGGCGTGGGCGCAAGCCGGGCGCCCGGTGCCGCCCCCGCAACACCGCATCCCCGACCCGGCGCTGCGGCGGCTGCTGGCCCGGCAGGGCTTCCTCACCAACGGCGTACTCAACGAAAAGTCGCGCCGTTGGGACCAGCTACAAATCAGCGGCGAAGGCATCAAAAGCCTGGAGGGCATTCAGTATTTTACGGCCGTGAAAGAACTGTATATCACCAATACCCGGTTGCAGCGGCTGGACTTTATGCCGCCCAATGTCAGTTATTTTGTTTGCTCCAACAATCAATTGCTGACGTTGCCGCCGCTGCCGCCCTACTTACACTATTTGGTCTGCGACCACAACCGCCTTGCCAAGCTGCCGCCCCTGCCGGCCACG
>JANYFQ010000210.1 GCA_025362615.1 Hymenobacter sp.
GGATGCCGCCGTGGTGCGCTTCAACTTCGAGAGCTGGGAGGGCGTGGCGGTGAGCAACGGCATCATCCCGCGCTACGGCGATTTGGACGCTTACCAGATGTCGGCCGGGGCCTTTGATGAGGCTGTGCGGCAGATAATTGCGGTGGGCGGGCGGCTGCCTAATCTGTCGTTTGGCGACGGCAATTTCTGGTCGGTGAACGACAATTTCTGCGTGCCCGACTCGGTGTACGACCCCGTGGGCAACCCCGACGGCAAGCACAAGCTGGCCAAGCTGGTGCAGATGTGCCAGGCCCTGCGCGACGCCTGCGTGGCCTACTGCATCCCGCTGACGAGCGGCAAGGACTCGATGAAAAACGACTTCAAGGCCGACGGCGTGAAGATTTCGGTGCCGCCCACGGTGCTCTACTCGATGACGGCCAAAATGGACGACGTGCGCCGCGCCGTAACGTCCGATTTTCAGCAGGCCGACGACGTGGTGTACCTCCTCGGCGAAACTTACAACGAGCTGGGCGGCTCCGAGTACCTGGCCCTGCACGGGCAGCTGGGTACACAGGTGCCGGTGGTGCGCTTTGCGGCCGCCAAGGCGCTGTACGTGCTGGTGGGCGAGGCCCACGCCGCGAGCCTCCTCCAAAGCTGCCACGACGTGAGCGACGGCGGCCTGGCCGTGGCCCTGGCCGAGTGCTGCTTCGGCTACGACCACGGTGCCGAAATCGACCTGCCCGAAACCACCCTGCCGCTGCCGACGCTGCTGTTTTCGGAGTCGCACTCGCGCTTCGTGGCCACTGTGGCCCCGGCCGACGTGCCGGCGTTTGAGGCGCTGCTGGGCGCCCGCGCCACGCGCCTGGGCCGCGTGACGGCCGCCCCCCGCCTGCTGCTGCGCCACGCGGGCGAGGTGCTGATTGATATCGCCAGCGCCGACCTCCGCGCCGCTTGGACCAACGGGCCGGTAAACCGCCTGCTGGGCGTAAGCGAAAAAGCGCCTTCCCATCATTCTACGCAAGGCTAATGGCACATAACGCAACCCAATTAGTCCAAAACGCCGCGTCGTCAGCACAAAACGGCGGCGTGGGAGCACATAAGTCCCGGCCAGCGGCACAAAATTCGGTCGCGGGCACGGCTGTGCTGCCTCGGGCGCTGGTACTCACCGGCTTTGGCATCAACTGCGAAGAGGAAATGGCCGCCGCCTACCGCCTGGCCGGGGCCGAAGCCACCATCGTCCACCTCAACGAGGTGCTGCACGGCCGCGTCAGCATCCACGATTTCGACGTGTTGAACTTCCCCGGCGGCTTCTCCTTCGGCGACGACTTGGGCTCGGGCGTGGTGCTGGCCAACAAGCTGCGCTACCGCCGCCTCGATGCGCAAGGCCGCACGCTGCTCGACGACATCAAGGAATTTGTGGCCAACGGCGGCTTCGTGCTGGGCATCTGCAACGGCTTTCAGGTGCTCGTGAAACTGGGCCTGCTGCCCGACCTCGGCGGCGAGGCTACGCCCGAAGTAACCCTGACCCACAACGCCAGCGGCCGCTACGAAAACCGCTGGGTGCGCCTACGGGTAAACCCCCTCAGCAACACGCCTTTCCTGCGCGGCCTCGATACCTTGGAAGTGCCCGTACGCCACGGCGAGGGCCGCCTCGTGCTGCCCGATGCCGCCACCGGCGAAGCCCTGGCCGCCGCCGGGCTGAACTGCCTTTCCTACGTGGATGCCGATGGAAATACGACGGCGGAATACCCCTCAAACCCCAACGGCGCGGACCTGAACTGCGCCGGGTTGTGCGACTCCACGGGGCGTATTTTTGGACTGATGCCGCACCCGGAGGCATTTCTGACGGTGTACAACCACCCGGAGTGGCGGCGGATGCTGCGCGCGGGGGCAGGGGAGGACGGGGAGGGGTTGGCGATTTTTCGGAATATAGTAGAATGGGTGAGGGAGTTGCCCCAAAGGCTGCCCGCTGCCGTTCTGGCGTTCACCCCACCCCCTAGCCCCCTCCCCGATGGGGAGGGGGAACTAGTTGCTAGTTCTAAAAGTTTAGAAAACAACAGATTAAGACTAAAGCTAGAACTAAAAACTAGTCCCCCCTCCCCATCGGGGA
>JANYFQ010000237.1 GCA_025362615.1 Hymenobacter sp.
TGAGCTGCTGTTACGCGGGCTGTTTCTTGTTGCTCGTTGCTTGTTGGTGGTTTTTGGACGGTTTTTGAGGCACTAACGCAACAAGCAACAAGCAACGAGAAACAACCTGAAACACAAGACGCTCGAATTGCCCGCGTAACAGCAGTTATGAGTTGTTCTGGGATATGTTCCGCAGGGAGCGCAGTGGTAAAAACGCAGGGGGCACAGTGCGCCAGGGTAGCATAATTCGCAATTAAAAAAGGGTGTAACATCCCGCGTTTTCGCACCGTGAAAATGCACTCAAAACGACTAAATAATTAAACAATTCACCAATTAAACAATTAAAAAAATGCGCCTCCTTTACGCCATTCAAGGCACGGGCAACGGACATCTTACCCGCGCGCTCGATATTATTCCGTTGTTGCAGGCGCGATGCGAAACGCTTGATATTCTGGTGAGTGGACCGCCGGCTGACGTTACGTTGCCGTTTGAAATTAAATACCAGGCCAGTGGCATGGGGTTTATATTTGGCAAAAAAGGCGGCATCAATTTCGTCAAAACATTTAGCCAGTTTAATTCCGTTAATTTTTTGCGGGAAATTCGCAATTTGCCCGTCGAAGAATACGATTTGGTAATTAGCGATTTTGAACCGGTGAGCAGCTGGGCCTGCCGCCTGCGCGAAGTGCCGTGCGTGGCCCTCAGCCACCAAAGCGCGGTGCTGCACCCCGCCGCGCCCCGGCCCCGGCGCGAAGACTATCCGGGGCGGGCCGTGGTGCGGCACTACGCCCCGAGTACGGCACAGTACGGGTTTCATTTTCAGGCGTATGCGCCGGGTATTTCCACGCCCGTCATCCGGCAGCAGGTGCGGGAGCTGATGCCCACCAACGACGGCCACTACACCGTCTATCTACCGGCTTACGAGGAGGAAATAATTGTAGAGCGGCTGCGCTACCTGAGCCGCAACACGCGCTGGGACGTGTTCAGCAAGCACAGCACCCGCGCCGCCGAGTACGACAACGTGCGGGTACGCCCGGTGAGCGGCGCGGCGTTTCTGGACAGCCTGGCCCGCTCGCAAGGGGTGCTGTGCGGGGCCGGGTTCGAAACCCCGGCCGAAGCCATGTACCTGGGTAAGAAGCTGCTGGTAGTGCCCATGAAGCAGCAGTACGAACAACAATGCAACGCCGCCGCGCTGGAGCAAATGGGTGTGCCAGTCGTAAAAAGCCTCAACGACAAGCACCTCGATGCGCTGGACAACTGGTTGCAGGTGGGCCAGCCGGTAGCCGTCGATTACCCGGATTGCACGGCAGCCGTTATTGACCAGTTACTAAAAAAAGAATTAGCGTAATAATCTGTACCGCGAAATTCTGTTTCGCATCGTCGGAACGGCGAAGAACTTGCGTAAGCCGTCCTTGATTTTCCTGATAATTATTCGCCGTTCCGGCGACGCGAAACGGAGTTTCGCGGTACACCAAACAACTTTGTGCGAATGATTTTAGACCCGTTGCCGCCTGCCTTTTTTCCGCCTTCGGCCCCAACGCCTTTTTCCCGCGCCGATTTCCCCGCCGATTTTCACTTCGGCGCGGCCACGGCGGCCTATCAGATTGAAGGGGCGTGGCAGGCGCAGGGCAAAGGCCCCAGCATCTGGGACGATTTCACGCGCCGACCCGGCCGCATCCGCCACGACGAACACGCCCGCGTGGCCACCGATTTCTTTCATCGCTACGAAGCCGACCTGGACCTGGCGCAGGGGTTGGGGCTGACGGATTTCCGGTTTTCGGCCGCCTGGGCGCGGGTGCTGCCCGCTGGCACCGGCCCCGTAAATAGCCGTGGATTAGATTTTTACGACCGATTGGTAGATGCCTGCCTGGAGCGTGACCTGCGCCCCTGGCTCACGGTGTACCACTGGGACTTGCCCGCCGCGCTGCAAGCGCGGGGCGGCTGGGCCAACCGCGACATTGTGGGCTGGCTCGCCGATTACGCCCAACTGCTGGCCCGCCACCTCGGCGACCGCGTGCAGCACTGGACGGTGCTCAACGAGCCGATGGTGTTTGTGGGGGCCGGGCATTTGCTGGGGGTTCATGCGCCGGGGCGGCGGCACTTGGGAGCGTTTTTGGCGGCGGCGCACCACGCTGCGCTGGCGCAGGCCGAAGGCGGGCGGGCGCTGCGGGCGGCGCTGCCCGCCGGGGCGCAGGTAGGGACCACGTTTTCTTGCTCTTACCTCACGCCGCACCGCCCCGGCAATGCCTATGACGAAGCCGCCACCCGCCGCGCCGATGCGCTGCTGAACCGCTTTTTCGTGGAGCCGGCCTTGGGCCTGGGCTACCCCACCCAGGAAATGCCCGCACTGCGCTGGTTGCTCGAACGCTACCAACGCCCCGGCGACGAGGCGCGACTGGCGTTCGACTTTGACTTCTGGGGCATCCAGAATTATACCCGCGAAGTGGTGAAATTCTCGCCCTTCCTGCCCTTGCAGTGGGCGGCCTTGGTGCCCGCCAAGCGCCGCAATGTGCCCTACACCGACATGGGCTGGGAAGTCTATCCCGAAAGCATTTATCTCATGCTCAAGCAGTTTGCGGCCTATCCCAACGCGCCCCGCCTCGTGCTGACGGAAAGTGGCGCGGCTTTCCCCGACACCCTCCGCCAGGGCCGGGTGGCCGACCCCGCCCGCCGCGCTTACCTGCAAGCGGCGCTGGGCCAGGCCCTGCGCGCCCGCCGCGAGGGCATTCGGGTGGACGGCCATTTTGCCTGGACCCTGACCGATAATTTCGAGTGGGCCGAGGGCTACGGGCCGCGCTTCGGCCTCATCCACGTCGATTACGAAACGCAGCAGCGCACCGTGAAGGATTCGGGCCGCTGGTATCGCGACTTTTTGGGCGGCCGGGTGGCTGCGACGCGACCGGGCGTGGCCGCCGAGCAGCTGATGGGCTGAACCCGGCCGGCACTACTTTTGCCAACGTGTCGAAACCAACTGTTTTTTGCGTGGCCTGCCCCATTCGGAGTGGCAAAACGACGCGCCTCGCGGCGTGGGCGGCGGTTACGCCCGAAGCCGCCGGCTTGCTGATGCCCGACACGGCGGCCGGGCGGGTATTTCAGGACATTGGCAGCGGCGCAACCTGGCCCACGGCCGCCACCCCTGACGATGCCAACCCCTTGCTAATCGGGCGGTTTACTTTCTCCCGCGCTGCATTTGTTCGCGCCAACGCCGCGCTGCTGGCCGCCGCCCGTCATCCCCGCACCCGCTGGTTGGTGGTGGACGAAATAGGCCCCCTGGAGCTGCGCGGCGAGGGCTTGGCCCCGGCCCTGCGGCAGCTTCTGGCGGAGCCTTGCGCCGGGGTGGTGCTGGTGGTGCGCGAGGGCTTGCGAGAAGCTGTAGCCGCTGAGTTTGGGCTAGGAGATTTTACGACGTTCGAGTATCCTGCCTGATATGTGAGTCGTGCCTTATGGCAAAACGACGACTCCGCATTCATACCGCGAAGCTCCTGCTTCGCCTCGCGTTGCACGACAACCCCAGGGCAGCCTACGTGAGGCGAAGCAGGAGCTTTGCGGTACAAGTTGTGGCGCGATTGCGTTTTAAAAAAAGCCGAACAGTGTGCTGTTGATGCGCTCAATGATTTCGCCCAAGTGTTCGGGGTTGCGGACGTAATCCAGCTCGTTTACGTCGATGATGAGGTGGCGGCCCTGGTAGCCGGCAATCCACTTTTCGTAGTGGCCGTTGAGGTTTTTGAGGTATTCGATGCTGATGCTGTTCTCGTAATCGCGCCCGCGCTCCTCAATTTGACGGATGAGCTTGGGCAGGTCGGCCTTGAGGTAGAGCAGCAAATCGGGCGGTTCGACGAGGTTTATCATCGAGTCGAACAAAGCCCGGTAGTTGTTGAAGTCGCGGTCGGCCAGCATCCCCGACTCGTGCAGGTTCGCGGCGAAGATGTGGGCATCCTCGTAGATGGTGCGGTCTTGAATAACCCCCTTGCTCTGGCGCTGCAACTCCTTGATACGCTGCGTTTGCTGAAAGCGGCCGTTCAGAAAATAGACCTGCAAGTGAAATGCCCAGCGGGGCATATCCTCGTAAAAATCCTTCAAATAGGGGTTGTCCTCAACGTCTTCGAGAAAGACTTCCCAGCGGAAATGGTGCGCTAGTTTGTGGGCCAGCGTGGTTTTGCCGGCTCCGATGTTGCCCACAATGGCAATGTGCATACCCAGGTGCGTTTGAAATGAAGGCCAAATGTAGCGCCGGGCGGGGTAGCGCGGGTTTTTAATCCGCACGTTGGTGCGGTTAGATGCCTCTGACGTGCGGGTTGAAAACCCGCGTTACAGCTTGTTAGTCACCTGGTCGCTGACCTGACGGGCCGTGCGCAGGGTCTGAAACTCGGCCTGGTTGGTGCGGATGCTCAGCCTTTCGTCAAGGCTAAGGTCTTGGCGGACCTCCTCGTAGCGGGCGTTGAGGCGGCTGAGCACGGCGGCGGCGTTTTCCCAGTTGGCGGGCTTCCACTGGCGGCGTTCGTCGCGCACTTTTTCGATGAAGCGGCCGTAAAGGTCGGGCAGCTCGGCGGCTCGCAGCTTGGCTACGTTCACGCCCTCGCGCAGAAAATCAGACACTAACGGGTCGTCAGTCGCGCCGGGGCGGGGCGGGCGGGCGGCGGTGCGGGTGGCCGGGGTTGCGCCCGGCCGGGTGGCCGGGGCCGCCGGGCTGCCGGCTGCCGGGCGGGCAGCGGGCGGGGTCTGAACGGCCGGTTCAGCCGCAGCGGCGGGGGCCGAAAACGTGCGCGTGGTGCGCTTCACTACGCGCCCCGTGGCCGGGTCCAGCTCTTCGGTCACTTCCGTTACTTGCTGTTCGGGGGCGGCAGCGCGGCCCTGGGCGGGACGGCCCCCCGTTACGTCGCCGGGGCCGGGGGTGGTTTGGGCGAAGGCAGCCAGCGGCCAGGCCAGTAGCAGGGCAGGAATCAGGGGGAGGGTTTTCATGCAAAAACAGACTATGCAAAATGAGGAGCGGGCGCTTGCCGAGTGCCCGGACGGTGCCAGGCAACGCCCGTGCCAGGCGCTGTTCAAACGCAAAATGGCCGAAAAAAATTTGCAAAAACAACCTGTTCTGCCCCAATGCCGCTTCAACTTCGGCAACTTGGGCGCAATTTCGCGTTTAATTGCTCGATTTGCCCCGTATGAAATCTTCCGCCCCGGCCGCGCCCGTGCGCATTGTGCCCGCCGTCCTCAAAGACATTCCCACCATTATTGCGCTGGCCGAGGCCACCTGGGAGCCCACTTACCGCTTTATCATATCAAAAGAGCAAATCGATTATATGTACCGGGTGATTTACACGCCTGCCAGCCTGCGCCGGCAGATGCAGGACGAGCACCACACCTTTCTGGTGGCGCACCAGGACGGGGCAGCGGCGGGCTACGCCAGCTTCGGTCCGCTGCCCGACGAGGCGGCCAACAAGGTGTTCAAGCTCCATAAAATATACGTGTTGCCCACCCGGCAAGGCCAGGGCTTGGGCCTGCAACTAATTGACGCCGTGGAAAATGCTGTGCGCCAAGCCGGTGGCGCTTTTCTCGATTTGAACGTGAACCGCTACAATCCGGCCCTGGCGTTTTATGAGCGTCGCGGCTTCGAGCGCCAGCGCGAGGTGGACGTGGCCATCGGCCCGTATTTCATGAACGATTTCGTGCTGCGGAAAGCGCTGTAAATGACAGGGCTAGTAGGCGGTGCGGGCGGGCGGCGAAAAGCC
>JANYFQ010000251.1 GCA_025362615.1 Hymenobacter sp.
CAAATGGTGGCGTGATTGACGGTCAAACGGCGTTTGAGCTGTCGGACACCTTCGGTTTTCCGCTGGATTTGACCGCCCTCATCGCTCGTGAAAAGGGCCTTGCCGTGGACGAGGAGGGCTTTAAGGCTGCCCTGGCTGCCCAGAAAAACCGCAGCCGCAACGCCCAGGAAACCGAGCAGAGCGACTGGATTACCGTCACCGAAACCGACGCGCCCAACCAGTTTGTGGGCTACGATTTGGACGAGGCCCCGGCCCGCATCCTGCGCTACCGCAAGGTGGACAAAAAAGGCAAAACCGAGTACCAGCTCGTGCTCGACCAAACCCCGTTTTACGCCGAAAGCGGCGGACAGATTGGCGACACCGGCTACCTCGAATCGGACCTGAGCCGGGTGCGGGTGCTGGATACGAAGCGCGAGAACGACCTCATGCTGCACACCGTGCTGGAATTGCCGCTCGACCCCACGGTCCCCTTCAAGGCCCGGCCCGATGCGGCGCGGCGCGACCAGATTCGCAACAACCACACGGCCACGCACTTGCTGCAAGCTGCCCTGCGCGAAGTGCTGGGCAGCCACGTTCAGCAAAAAGGCTCGTTGGTGACGGAGAAGCTGCTGCGCTTCGACTTCTCGCACTTCACGAAAGTGACCGACGCGCAAATCCGCGAAATCGAGCAACTCGTGAACGAGCGCATCCGCCAGCAAATCCCGCTCGACGAGCGCCGCAACGTGCCTATTGCCGAGGCCAAAACGCTGGGCGCAATGGCCTTGTTCGGCGAAAAATACGGCGAGTTCGTCCGCGTCATCACCTTCGACCGCGACTACTCGGTGGAGCTGTGCGGCGGGCTGCACGTCGCCAACACCGGCCGCATCGGCTACTGTAAAATCGTGGCCGAGAGCGCCGTCGGGGCCGGGGTGCGCCGCATCGAAGCCGTAACCGCCGGGGCCGCCGAAGCCTTCGTTGACCAGCAACTCGATTTGCTGGCCCAGGTGCGCGAGGCCCTGGGCAACCCCCAACACCTGCTCACCAGCCTCGAAAAGCAAGGCGAGGAAATAGCCACCCTCCGCAAGCAAATCGAGCAGTTTGCCCAGCAAAGCATCAACCAGCAAAAAGACCAGCTCGTGGCCCAGGTGCGCGAACTCAACGGCCTGAATTTCCTGGCCGCCGTGGTGCAAGCTGGCTCGGCCGAAGCCCTCAAAACCCTGGCCTTCAACCTACGCCAGGCCGTGCCCAACCTGGTGCTGGTGCTCGGGGCCGACATCGAAGGCAAGCCCCAACTGGCCGTGATGCTGGCCGATGAAATCGTGGCCGCCGGGAAACTCAACGCCACGGCAATGGTGCGCGAGTTGGCCAAGGAAATCCAGGGCGGCGGCGGCGGGCAGCCGTTTTTCGCCACGGCGGGCGGGAAGAATGTGGGCGGGTTGAGCGCGGCAGTGGGGAAGGCGGAGGGGTTGGTTTTGGCAAACATTTAACCTCTGGCACTCATGCTACTCAAGACCCAACGCAACCAGCTTTTCCAGGAACTCATCAAAATAGGATTTCAGCCAGCAGATTTCACTGAAACTATTGCCGACTTATGCTACAGAATTGAATTTGAAAATCTGTGGTTTGAGGTTAAGAAATCAGTCCAAGGTCGAACCTACCGTATTTCCCACTTGCCAGGCTGGAATAGCCCAGATGTACCTTACTCTGAGGGTGAGAGCGATTGGATAAACGACAAGGGATACGGTGTGTTACCGTCATTTCGTAGCTGGGCAAACGCAGTCAAGCGCGAGATTGATGCTCCTGACCTAGGAGTCCACCGAAGCCATCCAGCTTTTTGAGTCAGCCGCCGACCCTGCCGCTGATAAATTCACCATTGCCGAGTTGGGTGCGCTACACGGGCAGCTACGGATGCTGGCCCAGCTTTTTGAAACATCCGAATTGTTGCGCGAATACCAACCCGAGTTGGCGGAGCTAACCCAAACGGCAGCGGTCAAGGCCGAAACCTTCAGCAAGAAAGATTGGCAGAATTGGGCAAAGGGCGCGTTTGGTAGCGCCATTGTTTCGCTGGGACTGGATGAGGCTCAGACGCAGGAACTGCTGGCGCTGGTGCGGCTGGCGTTCGGCGGGCTGTTTTTGAGGCATTAATTCACTGAAATTACAGTTGCGCCCGAACCAAGTGTTTTAGGTTTACCTTTGAAGACTATGGAACTCATCGTCAATGTGCCCGCCGACCGGGTAGCTTTCGCTTTGGAAGTATTGCGTAATTTAACTTTTGTGGAAAGTGTCCGCCCCAAACGAGTTGCCAAAGCCAAACCGGCCGAAATGGACACCACCGATTACCTGCTGTCGTCGCCAGCCAATGCCGAACGCCTGCGGCTGGCCTACGAGCAGTTTGACCGGGGCGAAATTATCGCATTCACGCCCCCGGCAGAATGACGTACACGCTGGGTTTTTCTGCGGTGGCGTGGGACGATTATTTGCATTGGCAGCAAACCGACAAATCGGTTCTGCGCCGCTTGAACGCGTTGTTGCGTGAGTTGCAGCGCACTCCGCTTGCCGGAACCGGAAAGCCGGAATTATTGCGTCACAGCAGGGCCGGCACTTGGTCGCGGCGAATTACCGACGAACACCGCCTCGTTTACCGCGTTGATAGTGAATTAGTAGTGCTGCTCCAGGCCCGCTTTCATTATTCGCAGAAATAGTAGCCGAAGCAATTTTTGACCGGCCTTTTTGCTCAATTGGTTTTAGGTACTGAAAAAAACAATTCAATCAGACGCTTTAAAAATTGTATGTCATGAAATACACGCTTGAAATACCAGACCAGGAAGAAGCTTTCGTGCTGGAGTTTTTGCGGCGCTTGACATCGGTGAAGCTAACCCCGATGCGGCACCGAACAGCCAAACCGGCTGAAATGGACACCACCGAATATCTCCTCAGCAATCCGGCCAATGCGCAAATGTTGCGCGAATCCATTGCTCAACTCCGGCGGGGGCAAACGGTAACAATTGAGTTGCCGCAGGAATGAGAAACATTGTACTCACTCCCCCTGCTTTCGAGCATTACCAATACTGGCAGGAAAACGACAGCGCGGTTTTACGCAAGCTCAACCAATTATTGCGCGAGTGCCAGCGCACTCCCTTTGTGGGTACGGGCAAGCCGGAGCCGTTGAAAGGGGAATTGTCGGGTTTTTGGTCGCGGCGCATCACCCAAGCACACCGGTTGGTGTATGAGGTGGATGCAAATAACATATTTGTAACTGCCTGCCGCTTTCACTACAAAAAATAACCCCATGCCCACTCTTACCCTCGTCCTGCTCGGCCTCGCCGTTATCACGCTTTTCCTCTGCTACGTGGTGGTGCCGCAGGGCACGGTGGCCGTGGTCACCGTCTTCGGCAAGTACCGGCGCATTATGCTGCCGGGGCTGAACTTTAAAATCCCGTTTATTGAAACGGTTTTTCGGCGGATTTCCATTCAGAACCGTTCGTTGGAGTTGAATTTTCAGGCCATTACCATCGACCAGGCTAACGTCAATTTCAAGGCCATGCTGGTGTACGCGGCCTTCGACCAGAGCGAGGAAGCCATTAAGAACGTGGCCTTTAAGTTTGTCGATGAAAGCAGCCTCATGCAGGCGCTGGTGCGGACGGTGGAGGGCAGCATCCGGGCGTTTGTGGCCACGCAACGGCAAGCGGCGGTGCTGAGTTTGCGGGGCGAAATCGTGCTGCACGTCAAAGACCAGCTCGACACCACGCTCGAAGGCTGGGGCTACCACCTGATTGATTTGCAGCTCAACGACATCGCGTTTGACGAGGAAATCATGCGCTCGATGGCCAAAGTCGTGGCCAGCAACAACCTCAAAGCCGCCGCCGAAAACGAAGGCCAAGCCTTGCTCATCACCAAAACGAAGGCGGCCGAAGCCGAGGGCAACGCCATCAAGATTTCGGCCGAAGCCGAGAAAATTGCGGCCCAACTGCGCGGGCAGGGCGTGGCGCTTTTCCGCACCGAAGTGACCAAAGGCATGGCCGCCGCCGTGCAAGAACTGGCCGACAACCACCTCGACCCCACGCTGGTGTACTTCTCGATGTGGACCGAAGCCATCAAACACTTTGCCGAGCAAGGCAAAGGCAACGTCATCTTCCTCGACGGCTCGAACGAAGGCATGGAGAAAACCCTGCGCCAGGTAATGGCCGCCCAGCAGTTGCCGGGCTTGAAGCAAGGGTAAGGCGTTGGCGGCCTTTTGGTCAACTTTGTCCTTTGACCATCAAGCATTTTACGCGCTGTGACCGCCGCCCAAACCATTTGTCTGTTTGAGATTGTGAATGCCCAATTTGGGCAGCCTGAAGCTGCGCAGCAAGTAGTGGAAGCCTTTGAGGCCGTGTTGAATGAAAAGACGGCGCAACGAACCGCCAATCTCAAGCAAAGTGCCGGCCAGGATGTGGCGGCGTTGCGGCAGGAAACGCGGACGGCACTCGCGGCCAGGGCGGACGTGGCGCAAGTTGCCGCAAGGCCCGGCAAGAAACTTGCGGCAATTGAGGTGGAGCGGTTGCGTTGGGTGTTGATGATGATGCTCGTGCCGTTTTACGTGGGCATGATTGTCTTCCTCATCAAGCAG
>JANYFQ010000262.1 GCA_025362615.1 Hymenobacter sp.
TCAACCCGCGACGAGCGAAGCGAGTGGCTCGCGTGGGGTTCGTCGCACGGAAACCAATCGGTTTTTTATCTCAATCACCTATCAGCCACGCGCCAACCCTGGCGCGAGCTACTCGCTTTGCTCGTCGCGGATTGAAAACCCGCGCTACTTCCCATGAAACTACTGCTCCTTCTGCTTCTGCTGCCCCTCGCGGCCCCCGCCCAACCCGGCGGGCTGACGCTGGCGGCGGCCATCGCGGAAGCGCTCGACGGGTCGGCCATTGCGCAGCAGGCGGGCACCGACCGCGAAACGGCCTACTGGGCCTGGCGCAGCTACCAGGCCAATTACCGGCCGCAGCTGGGCTTGCAGGGCACGGTTCCCAATTTCAGCCGCGTCATTTTGCCCGTGGTGCAGCCCGACGGCACCACCGATTTTCGGGCCGTGCGCCTCAACAACTCCAACCTGGGCCTGACCCTGAGCCAGAACCTGGGCCTAACCGGCGGGCAGATGTTTGTGGGGTCGGAGGTGCAGCGGTTTGATGATTTTAACGGCAACTTGAAACGCTATAACAACCAGCCCTTTACGCTGGGCGTGGTGCAGCCGCTGGGGCAGTTCAACGGGCTGCGCTGGGCGCGGCGCATCGAGCCGTTGCGCTACCAGGAAAGCCAGCGGCAATACGTGGAGGCCCGCGAAAGCATCGCCCAGCGCGTGGCGGAGCTGTATTTCGATGTGCTGCTGCAACAGGTAACGGCCGACGTGGCCGGCCAAAACGCCCGCGCCACCGCCGAAATGCTCCGCCTGGGCCAGGAGCGCCAAGCCCTGGGCCGCCTCTCGCAGAGCGACTTGCTGCAACTCGAACTCAACCTCCTCAACGCCCGGCAAGCCCAGGCCCAAGCCGCCATCGAAGCCGAAAACGCCGCCGTAGAGCTACAAGCCTACACGGGCCGCACCGCCGCCGAGGCCCCGCGCCTGGCGGTGCCCGCCGCCGCGCCCGTGGCCGTTGCGTCCGCTGCTGCCACGCCCGCCGCCGCGCCCGCTGCCGGAGCTTTACCTGCCTTTGCGCTGGCCCAGGCCCGGCAGCACCGCAGCACCGCGCTGGCCTTCCAGCGCCGCCTGCTGGCGGCCGAGCGTGAAGTGGCGCGGGCGCGGGGCACCACGGGCTTGCAAGCCACGCTCACGGCCAACCTGGGCTACGTGAACCAAGCTGAAAACCTGGGCGCTACCTACCTCAACCTGCAAAACCAGCAGCAGGTGCGCTTGGCCTTCGCGTTGCCGCTCGTGGACTGGGGCCGCCAACGCGCCACCGTCCGCACTGCCCAACTGGCCCTGGCCCAGGAGCAGCGCAACGTGGCGCAGGAGCAGCGCACGTTCGAGCAAACCGTGCTGACGCAGGCCGGCCAAATGCCCGCCCTGGCCCGGCAGCTCGCCCTGGCCGCCCGCGCCGACACCCTGGCCGAGCGCCGCAACGCCATTGCCCAAGCCACCTACGCCGTGGGCCGCACCAGCCTCACTGACCTCATCATTGCCCAGGGGGCGAAGGATGGGGCGCGGCGCAGCTACATTTTGGCGCTGCGGGCGGGATGGGTGGCGCATTTTCGGCTACGGGCGCTCACGCTTTTTGATTTTGAACAGCAAACTCCGCTTTCCAATGAGTGAATAAGTGAATGAGCGAGTGAGTGAATTGCTAGTTGGCAATGCGTCAGCGAACGCCCTCGAACGCAACCAGACCATTAATTCACTCACTCGCTCATTCACCCATTCACTCATTAAAACTCAACTTACCAACTCACCAACCCATCATGCCCGCCCCCGTCCTCCGCCTCACCGACATCGAAAAGGTTTATCAAACCAGCACCATCGAAACCACGGCTTTGCACCGCGTCAATCTCACCATCAACCGGGGCGAGTTCGTGTCGGTGATGGGGCCGAGCGGGTGCGGCAAGTCCACGTTACTCAGCTTGATGGGGCTGCTGGATGAGCCGACGAGCGGCACGATTGAGGTGGACGGCCGGGCCGTGCAGTCGTATTCGGACAAAGAGCTGGCGGGGCTGCGGAACCAGAAAATCGGCTTCGTCTTCCAGAGCTACCACCTGATAAACGACCTGGCCGTGGTCGACAACGTGGAACTGCCGCTGCTCTACCGCCCCGGCCTGAACGGCCGCGAACGCCGCCAACGCGCCCTCGTCGCCCTCGACAAAGTAGGCTTGAGCGCCCGCACGGGGCACTTCCCGAGCCAACTTTCGGGCGGGCAGCGGCAGCGCGTGGCCATTGCGCGGGCGCTGGCCGGCGGCCCCGAAATCATCCTCGCCGACGAGCCCACCGGCAACCTCGACTCCGTGATGGGCGAGGAAATCATGAACCTGTTGCTGGCTCTTAATCAACAAGATGGCGTGACCATCGTGATGGTCACGCACGACGAGCAACAGGCCCAGAAAACCCAGCGCGTGGTGCGGTTTTTCGACGGCAGCCAGGTGGGGTGAATTCATTTAACATTTGTCATTTAACATTTAACATTGGTGGTTCTGCTGTGGCGCACCACTTGTTAAATGCTCAATGTTGAATGCTGAATGCTAAGTACTGAATGTTAAATGCTAAATGTTAAATGACAAATGTTACTCAACTACCTCAAAATTGCCTGGAAGGTGCTGCTGCGGCGCAAGTTCTTCACCTTCATCAGCTTGTTCGGCATCAGCTTTACGCTGATGATATTGCTGGTCGTGTTCGCGCTTTTCGACCACCTCACGGGGGCGCATATGCCCGAAAAGCGCATCGGGCAGATGCTGTTCGTGCCCACGCTGCGCTGGGAATACAAGGACAACAAGGGCTGGAGCAACGGGCCGGTGAGCCCGTATTTTGTGGACGCCTACGTGCGGACGATGAAGACGCCCGCCCAAGCGGGAATGACCTCGAACGTAGGCAACGCCACGGCCTTTTCGGGCGGCAAGCTGCTGCCGCTCGACATTCGATACACCGACAGCAACTTCTGGCAAATCATGGAGTTTGACTTTCGGGAAGGCCGCGCTTTTACCCCCGACGAGGTGAAGCGGGCGCAAGCGGTGTGCGTCATCAACGAGGCCACGGCCCGCACCTATTTTGGCACGGCCACGGGCGTGGTGGGGCGCACCATCGAGGTGAACCTGCAAAAGCTGCGGGTGGCGGGCGTGGTGCCCAACATTTCGGCCGCGCACCTCTACTCTTACGCCGACGTGTGGCTGCCCTACACCCGCGCCCGCAACCTGTTTGGCGACAAGCGGTTGCAGGGCGATTTCGTGCCGGTGCTGCTGGCTCCGTCGGCGGCGGCGGTGCCGGCGGTGCAGGCCGAGTTTGCGGCCGTCATGCGCCGGGTGCCCATACCCACGTTCGAGGGCGTGGCGACGGTGCAGGCCCTCTACGCCAACGCCGACCCAGTGCTGGCGGGCGTCACGCGGCAATTGCTGGCCGATGACAACAAGACCAAAGGCGACAATTTGGGCACTTTTTACACGGTGTGCGGCATCCTGGGCCTGCTGTTCATGACGCTGCCGGCCCTGAACCTGGTGAACCTCAACGTGACGCGCATCCTCGAACGGTCGTCGGAAATCGGGGTCCGCAAGGCGTTTGGGGCCACGCGGCGGGCGCTGGTGGGGCAGTTTCTGGTCGAGAACCTGGTGCTGGCCGCCGTGGGCGGGGCCCTGGGCCTGGTGCTGGCCGCCGGGGCGCTGCGGCTGCTCAACGAGAGCCACATCGTGGCCTACGCGCAATTCGACCTGAGCGCCCCGGTGTTCGGCTACGGCCTGCTGCTGACGCTGTTTTTCGGGCTGCTGAGCGGCGTGTACCCGGCCTGGAAAATGGCCCGCCTCAACCCATCCACAGCCCTGCACGGCAATGCGGACAGGGGTTAATTATGGGCTTAGTTTTTAGTGACTTATGTTTTAGGGCTTAGGTTTTCGGTGTTGGGTTTTTGGTATTGTGTTCTACCCCGAAGGGGTTTCACAGCACAGCCGGGGGTTGGCGACCAACGGGAGCCTACCCCCGGATAACCGCCCCGCCCCGGCCGAACCCCGAAGGGGTTCAACAGCCTTCGGTTTGCCAGCCGCCGGTTCCGAAGCTGTGGAACCCCTTCGGGGTTCGGGCACCGTTGGCGGGTTATCCGGGGGTAGGCTCCCGCTGGTCGCCAACCCCCGGCTGTGCTGTGTAACCCCTTCGGGGTAAGCACGCCGCACAATGCCAACCCAATAACAGCCAACAATTTAGCAATTTAACAATTCAACAATAAAACCCCATGCTCCGCCACTTATTCAAGCTGATTTGGAACCGCAAGCGGGCCAATGGGCTGCTCATCGTTGAAATCTTCTTTTCGTTCGTCGTGCTCTTTGGGGTGGGGGCCGTGCTGCTGCGCTTCGGGCAGAATTACCGCACGCCGCTGGGCTTCGATTCGGCGCAGGTGTGGCGGCTGACCATCGCCGCGCCCAACAACCAGAAAATGCCCCGCCCCGACCTCGACGCAGTGCTGCGGCAGGTAAAAGCCCTGCCCGGCGTGCAAGCCGTGGCCCTGACGAGCGGCAACCTGCCCTTCACCTTCAGCACCAACAACAGCCAGTTTCACTACGGCACGCGGTTCGTGGAATCGGCCAACCACTACGATGCCGACGACAGCTATGCCCGCGTGCTGGGCCTGAAGCTGCGCGAGGGCCGCTGGTTCCAACCGTCCGACGACGCCACCAACCGCCGCCCGGTCGTCATCACGCAAGACATCCGGGAGAAACTCTTCGGCAGCGGGCCGGCCCTGGGCAAGGTGTTTCACTACGGCGACTCCGACCAAACGATGGGCACCATCGCCCCGACCGACGACTACGAGGTGATGGGCGTGGTGGACAACGTGCGGATGGACAACGACTTCACGGCCGCCATGCCCTCGGTCTGGAAGCGCCTCATCCCCTACGACACCACGCACTGGGAATCGGCGAATGTGCTGATGCACGTCGCGCCCGGCGAGGGCGGGGCCTTGCAGGAGCGCGTGGCCCGCACCGTGGCCGGCACCGTGCGCCAATGGACGACCGAGGTGCGCCCCATGAACGACGACCGCGCCAATAAGCGCCGCTACACCCTCACGCCGGTACTGGCCCTGGTGGTGGTGGGCGCTTTTTTGATTTTGAACGTGGCCCTGGGCCTGTTTGGGGTGCTGTGGTACAACATCAGTCAGCGCCGGGCCGAAATTGGCCTGCGCCGGGCCATGGGGGCCACGGGCGCGGCCATCACGCGGCAGTTTCTGGGCGAAATCGCGGTCGTGACCACCCTGGGCGTGGGCCTGGGGGTGCTGCTGGCGGTGCAGTTCCCGCTGCTGGGGGCATTTGATATGCCGGGGTCGCTCTACGCGGCGGCCATCGGGGTGGCGGTGGCGCTGGTGTACGGCATCACGGGGGTGTGCGCGTGGCAGCCGAGTAGGCTGGCGGCGGGCATTCAGCCGGCCGTGGCGCTGCGCGAGGAGTAATTTTGATTGCCGAATTGTTTGATTGCTAAATTGTTGGTTGTTCTTTGGCTGTTGAACTCTTGACTTACTTCGTCCACTGCGCTCCCTGCGGGACATATCCCCAAACGAACACCCTAGAACGACCAACAATTTAACAATGTAACAATCAATCAATTAGAAACCCCATGCTGCTCATCATCGACGACGACCTGGCCATTCGCACCTCGCTCCGGCTCTTGCTCAAGCAGGCCGGCTACCCGGCGCAGGCCGTGGCCACGCCCGCCGAAGCCCTGGCTGTGGTGCGGGCCGCCCCGCCCCGGCTGGTGCTGATGGACATGAACTATTCGCTCGACACGAGCGGGACCGACGGCCTGGCCCTGCTGGCCCAGGTGCGGGCGCTGGCCCCGGCCGTGCCCGTCATCCTCATCACCGGCTGGGGCTCTATTGAGCTGGCCGTGGCCGGCATGAAGGCCGGGGCCGCCGAGTTCGTCACCAAGCCCTGGCACAACGAAACCCTGCTCCAAACCATCCGCACGGTGCTGGCCGTGCGCGAGAGCGAGGCGGAAACCGGGGCCGCCAACGGCCCCGAAAGCCCCGCCGCCAGCGCCGCCGCCCTGGCCGACGCGCCCGCCCGGCAGCGCCGCGCCCTGGACGGGCAGTTCAAATTCGGCAATATCGTGGGCCACGATGCCCAGCTCCTGAACGTGTTGCGGCAGGTGGGGCAGGTAGCCGCCACCGACGCTTCGGTGCTCATTGAGGGCGAAAGCGGCACCGGCAAAGAACTGATTGCCGAGGCCATCCACGCCAACAGCCCGCGCCGGCAGCAGGCGTTTGTGAAGGTGAATTTGGGCGGCATTTCGGCCAGCTTGTTCGAGAGCGAGATGTTCGGGCACCGGCGTGGGGCCTTTACCGATGCCAAAACCGACCGCGTGGGCCGCTTCGAGCTGGCCAACGGCGGCACCATTTTTCTGGACGAAATCGGGGAGCTGGAAATGGCCAGCCAGGTAAAGCTGCTGCGCGTGCTGCAAGACCGCACCTACGAGGTGCTCGGCGACAGCAAGCCCCGCCGGCTCGACATCCGCGTGATTGCCGCCACCAACCGCAACCTGGCCGACATGGTGGCCCAGGGCCGCTTCCGCGAAGACCTGTTTTACCGCATCAACCTGATTGCCGTGCGCCTGCCCGCCCTGCGCGAGCGCCCCCACGACATCGCCCTCCTCACCCAGCACTTCGTTGATAAGCTCCGCGCCACTTATCAGCGCCCGGCCCTCAAGGTGAACACCCGCGCCCTGCACTGGCTGCGCGACCAGCCCCTGCCGGGCAACATCCGCGAGCTGAAAAACATGGTCGAACGCGCCGTTCTCGTCAGCGGCAACGAAGAACTCGGCCCCGAAGATTTTCAGGCCAATTCCAGCAAACCCACTGCCCGCCCCGCCGCCGCTGGCGAGCTGCCCGCCCCCGGCACCCTCACCCTCGACGAGCTGGAAGCCCAGGTCATCCGCCAGGCGCTGGTTCATTTCGAAGGCAACATCAGCCGCGTGGCCAAGTCGCTGGGTCTGAGCCGGGGGGCGCTGTACCGGCGGTTCGAGAAGCACGGGATTCCGTTTGATGCGTAGGCCAGGGGCCGCGCAGCGGTTGGCTACGCCGAGCTTCGTTTCGTCCGGCCACTGCCGTAGGTTTGGAGCGGTTTGGCAAGTCGGTGGAGGCCCCGCAGGCGGCAGCAGGCGCACGGCACTTACGCCCCCGCGCCCGACCTTTACCGCTGCCCGCCCCCCAATTCGCCCGAAAAAACCAGCGAAATCACGGTTAATCAGCGTCAGTCAGTGATTTACGAGAGACTAGAAACCTGCCCCATCTGCCAGAAAACCGCGTTTCGCAACAAGCTCATCGTAGAGGACCGCAGCGTCAGCCACGAAAGTTTTGCCATTGTGCAGTGCGCGGGCTGCGGGTTTCAGTTCACCAACCCGCGCCCGGCGGCGGCCGAAATCGGCAAATATTACGAGTCCGACGACTACGTGTCGCACAACTCGGCGGCGGGCGGGCTGGTGAACCAGGTGTACCGCGTGGCGCGGTTTTTTACCATGCGCCGCAAAGTGGGTTTGCTCGACAAGCTGGCCCCGCGCCGGGGCAGGTTGCTGGATTACGGCTGCGGCACGGGGCACTTTCTGGCCACGGCCCAGGGTGCGGGCTGGCAGGTGACGGGCCTCGAACCCAACGCCCGCGCCCGCGCCGAAGCCAGCCAGCGCACCGGCCAGCCGGTAGGGGAGGTGGACCTGGCCGATTTGCCGGCGGGCACGTTCGATGCCATCACGCTCTGGCACGTACTCGAGCACGTTCATGCCCTGAACGAAACGCTGACCCGGCTCGTGGCGCTGCTCCGGCCCGACGGCGTACTGCTGCTGGCCGTGCCCAACGTCGAAAGCCTGGATGCCCAGCACTACCGCGAGCACTGGGCCGCCTACGACGTGCCGCGCCACCTCTACCATTTTGCGCCCGATACGATGGCCCGCCTCCTCAAAAAACACGGCCTCGCGGTGCGCCAAACCCTGCCCATGCCGCTCGATGCGTACTACGTGAGTATGCTGAGCGAACGCCACTTGGGCGAGCGCGGCGGTGGGCCACTGGCCGTACTGAAAGCGGGTTTCAGGAGCAATCAGTACGCGGCGCGGCACGGCGGGGCGTATTCGAGCGTGTTGTACGTGGCGGGAGTGGTCTGACGACTTTTTCAGTCGTCCGACCACTTCGTTGAACAACCCGCGCCACGACCGTTTAAGGCTCGGACGTTCAACGAGGTGG
>JANYFQ010000540.1 GCA_025362615.1 Hymenobacter sp.
GTCATCGACGATGATTTCCACGCCCGTCGCCGCCTCCAAAGCCCGGATGTTCCGCCCCTCCCGGCCGATGATTTTGCCCTTAATGTCGTCGCTCTCAATGTTGAACACCGACACGCAGTTCTCCACCGCGTGCTCCGAAGCCGTGCGCTGAATGGTTTCGAGCACGATTTTCTTCGCGTCCTTGGTGGCCGTCAGCCTGGCCTGCGCCACGGTGTCCTTAATGTAAGAGCTGGCCTGGATTTGGGCCTCGTTTTTGAGGCTTTCCACGAGCTGTTCCCGCGCTTCGGCGGCGGTGAGGTTGGCGATGGTTTCAAGCTGCCGCTGCACGCCGTGCAGTTCGGCTTCGGCCTCGGCCTGCTTGGCTTCGAGTTCGGCCAGGGCGGCTTCGTGGGCGGCGAGGTGGCGTTCGGTTTGGGCTTCGAGCTTGTCGCGCAGGGCCTGGGTATCGGCCTGGTTTTTCTCGCGGGCCTTTTCGAGGTCGGTTTCCTTGCGTTGCAGTTGTTCGAGCTGGCGTTGGGTGGTGTCGGTCAGCAGCTTGATGCTGGTTTCCTGTTCCGTTACGCCCTGGCGGCGGGCCACCAATTCCTGCTCCAGGGCCTGCTTCTGGCGCAGTAAGTCCTGCTCCAGGGCCTGTTTTTGGCGGCGGCTTTCCTTCTCAAACTCGTCGCGCAGGTTCTTAAACTTGTTCTTCGACTGCTCCAGCCGCTCGTCGGCTTGCTGGATTTTTTCGTCGCGCAGGCGCGAGCCTTCGGTTTCGGCTTCGCGCAGCAGTTTTTGGGCAGCCGCCTGGGCCGCGCCTTCGTGGTCGTGCCGGGCTTTGCCGGCGAGCTGCCGGCCCACCACCACGCCCACCACAAGGGCGGCCACGGCGGCAAGCAGACAGTATAACACAATGTCAGTCATAAAATTATGGTTTTTGAGAAAGGTAAAAAACCATAACCAAACGAGGTGCCCACCCCTGGGCTTCCGGCGGCGCGGCCGATTGCCGCGCCCACTGCCGGGGCATTTTATTCAGCGCCTGCTGCCAGGCTCTCAACCGCTGCCTACCGCATCGCCGTGGCCCCGGCCAGCAGGGCATCCAGGCGTTCGAGGCGTTCGGTGAGGGCAGCATCCGTGCCATCCTTTTCCTGGCTAACCTTCTGCTGGTCAGCCAAAATAGAGAGGGCAATCATGGCCAGCAAGTCCTGCTTGTCCTGAATGCCGTAATCTTCCCGAAACTCGCGCAGCTTCTCGGCCAACGCCCGACCAGCCGCCCGCAGCCGCTCTTCTTCGACGACGCTCACCCGCATGGGGTACTCGCGGTCGGCAACGCGGATTTTGATGGATAGCTCGGACATTTCGGGGGGCGGCAGTCGGTAACGGGGAGTCGGTTGTTGGTTGAGAGAAAGGTAAAACGAATGCTTTTTGTCAGAATTTATAGCTTGAAAATCATGCTTTTAAAAATCTGGCTGCATATTATCGACCGCTGCGGCAAGTCTAGTCCTTTAAGTAAGCAAGGCACTTGTCGAGTTCGCGGATGTATTCGTTGAGGCGCTGTTTTAGTACGTGGGCGTGGGTGGGTTCGCCAGCTATGGTTTGCACAAGTTTAACGATATTTTCCTGGTTTTGCTTTTCCTTGAGCAGTCGGTCGCGGTCGCGGACGTCGGCCCGCAGTTGCTGGTTCATGGTCAGGGTGTCGGCCAGTTCCTCGCGCACCTGCTGATAGGCAGTCACTAACGCCGTCATTTGCCGTTCGAGGCGGTCGAGTTGCGCGAGTTGTTGGGAGGAGGCCACGGGCGGAAAATAAATTTTGGGTGAAGGTAAGAACGCCGGGCGTTGCGGCATCTCGCGTCAGAACGGTGTACCACCAAGCTGTGCTGCCACCGGAGGGGTTTCGCGTTGAAACGATGTACCACCAAGCTGTGCTTGGTCTCGCGTCGAACGATGTACCACCAAGCTGTGCTTGGTCTCGCGTAGGCTGCCCCTGAACGAAATCGTTCAACGCGAGACCAAGCACAGCTTGGTGGTACACCGTTCAACGCCGAATCAAGGCCCCGGCCTGCTTTTCAAACTGCCCAATCAGCCGCTCCATCACTTGGTCGATGGCTTGCTCGCTGAGTGTTTGGGTGAAATCCTGGAGTAAGAAGCTCACCGAATACGATTTCTTGCCCGGCCCCAGGTTCGGCCCCGCGTACACGTCGAACACATTGACGGTCTGTAACAACTTGCGTTCGGTGCGCTGGGCAATCTGCCGCAGTTGCTCGAAGGTAACGGCCTCGTCCACGACCAGCGAAAGGTCGCGGCGCACCTCAGGAAATTTGGGCAGCTCGCGGGCCACGAGCGTGGCGCGGTATTTTTTAACGAGGTAGTCCCAGTCCAGCTCGGCGTACCAAACGGGCTGGCCCACGTCCAGGGTTTTGAGGACGGGCGCGGCCACGGCTCCAAGCTGCGCGACGGGCTGATTGTTAAGCAACAACGTCAGTCCCCCGGCCAGGTACGGGTGCGCCGTAGGTTGCGCGGCCAACCCGCCAAAACCCAGCGAAGCCAGCACCTGCTGCACGGCCCCGGCCACGTCCTGAAACGCCGTTTTCCGGCTCTTGTGCTGCCAGGTTTCGGCCGTGGCGTGGCCGGTGAGGTAGAGCACGAGCTTGTTTTTCTCGTGGTGTGCGCCGTCGGCGGCCAGGGTATAGGCTTTGCCGAACTCGTACATTTTGAGGTCTTTCTGGCGGCGGTTAAGGTTGTGCCGCAACACTTCGAGGCCCGAATGCAGCAGCGTGGGCCGCAGGATGTTGAGGTCAATGCTGTTGTAATTCAACACCCGCACCAGCGCCGGGTCGGCTCCGATTTCGGCCTCAAAATAAGCCGAGTTGGTGAGCGAATTAGTCAGAATTTCGGCAAAGCCCTGCCCGCTGAGCAGGCCGGCAATTTTCTGGCGCAGCACCTCGGGGTCGGGACTAGGAAAACTGGCCAGGAACGAAGCCGAGTTATAGGGCCTGAGGGCCACGTTATTGTAGCCGTAAATCCGCAGGATTTCCTCAATGATGTCGGCCTCGCGGGTCACGTCCACTTTGTGCGGCGGCACCAGCAGCCGCCAGGTTGCCACGCCCGCCGCGTCGGTCGTCTCTTCGCTGATGACGATTTCGAGGTCTGTCAGAATCTGCCGGATGCGCTCGGGTTCAATCAATTGGCCCACCAGTTTTTCGACTCGGGGCAGGCGCAGCAGCACCTCGGCCGGGAGCAGCGGCGCGGGGTAGTGGTCGAGGAGGGGCGCGGCCACCACGGCCCCGGCCACTTCGGCCAGCAGCAGGGCGGCGCGGCGCAGGGCCACGGGCACCATCTCTGGGTCGGTGCCGCGCTCGAAACGGAAGGAAGCATCGGTTTTCAGGCTGTGGGCCTGACTGCTGCGCCGCACCACGGCGGGGGTAAAGTAGGCACTTTCGAGCAGTACCTGGGTCGTGGCCGCGCTCACGCCGGAGGTTTTGCCGCCGAACACGCCCGCCAGGGCCAGCGCCTGCCCGGTGCCGTCGGCAATGATGAGGTCGGTGGATGATAACGTGCGTTCTACGCCGTCCAGGGCGAGGAACTGCTGGCCAGCTTCGGCCCGCTTCACGCGCACCTCCAGGCCCGGTAGTTGCGCCGCATCAAAGGCGTGGAGCGGCTGGCCCAACTCGTGAAGCACGAAGTTAGTCACGTCCACCACGTTGTTTATCGGGGCCAGGCCAATGCTACGGAGGCGGCGCTGCAGCCATTCGGGCGAGGGCGCTACCCGCACGTTATCAAGCAACAAAGCCGCGTAGCGCGGGCAGGCTTCGGCATCTTCGACCGAAATTCCGGCCTGCGCCGGGGCCGTGCCGCGCTCGGCGTACAGCTTGCGGCCCACGCTTTCGAGAGCCACGAAGCCGCTGGTATCGGGCAGGTGGCAAGGCACTTGCAGCAGCGCCCGCAACTCGCGGGCCACGCCGTAGTGCGAGGCGGCATCGGCCCGGTTGGGCGTGAGGCCGATTTCAAACACCGTATCCGAAGCCAGCCCGAAGTAGTCAGCGGCGGGCGTGCCGTCGGGCAA
This sequence comes from Hymenobacter sp., assembly GCA_025362615.1. Taxonomy (GTDB): domain Bacteria; phylum Bacteroidota; class Bacteroidia; order Cytophagales; family Hymenobacteraceae; genus Hymenobacter. Next base: position 4,043 of record JANYFQ010000540.1, read on the forward strand.
GTCGGTGGCAAGCACCAGGATACCGGCGTGCGAAGCGCCCAAACCGATTTCGTCCTCGGCGCAAATCATGCCCTCGGAGGCCGCGCCGCGAATTTTGGATTTCTTGATTTTGAACGGTTCGCCCGTCGTCGGGTGCAGGGTTGCGCCCTCCAGGGCCACCACCACGCGCTGCCCGGCGGCCACGTTGGGGGCGCCGCACACAATCTGGCGCGGGGCACCGTCGCCGACGGCTACCGTGGTCAGGCTCAACTTATCGGCATCGGGGTGGCGGGCGCAGGTGAGGACGGTGCCCAGCACCACGCCGCGCAAGCCGCCCGGTACGCTCTCAAGCGAGGCGAGGCTTTCGACTTCGAGGCCGGAGCCGGTGAGCAAGGCCCCGATGTCGGCAGCCGGTAGTGTGTTCGGAATGAGGGTTTTGAGCCAGTCGTAGGAGATGGTCATGCAGCGAAATTTTGGGGGCGGGGGGCCGGGTTGTCGGCGGCAAAGGTACGGGCCGGGGCCGGGGGCCAAAACCGGCGGGCCGGGCGTAACTTGCTGCTTCAAACCCTTGCAATTTCCCCGAAACCATGAACGTCCAGCTTCCCGACCGCCCGCATAGGTTCAGCACCGAACTAGAGGAAGGCTTTACCGACGACGAGTTTTTTGAATTTTGCCAACTCAACCCGGAAATGCGCATAGAGCGCACCGCTAACCACGAAATAATTATCATGCCCCCCGCCGGTTTTGAATCAAGCTCCAGCAGCGGTGACGCTTATTACCACCTCAAAACCTGGAGCTTACGGCACCGGCAAGGTCGCACCCTCGACTCGTCGGTCGGCTATCGGCTGCCCAACGGAGCTGTGCTGTCGCCCGATGCGTCGTGGGTCAGCCCCGAGCGCATGGCCCAGGTGCCGCCTGCCGAGCTACGCGCCTTTCCCCGCCTCTGCCCCGACTTCATCATCGAAGTAAAATCGCCCACCGACCGCCCCAACGTGCTGCAAGCCAAGATGGAGCAGTGGATAAACAACGGGGTGCGCCTGGCCTTCATGCTCGACCCCGAAACCGAAACGGCCCACATCTACCGCCCCGGTCAGCCCCGCGAAGAAGTGCGTGGCTTCGATGGAGAACTCAGCGGCGAGCCGGTGTTGCCCGGCTTTCGGCTCGATTTGCGGGCCTTACGCGGGCAGTCATAGAATCTCAGTCGTGAAATGACTTTTCGCCCGCTGAAATGACGACCGACAGGCGGTTTTCGGGCGGCGGCACGGGGCAGCGGTAGTCGGGGTTGTAAGCGCAAAAGGGGTTGTAAGCCCGGTTGAAATCGAGGACCATTTGGCGGGCCGCGGGCGCGGGCAGCGGCACGTCGAGGTAGCGCCCGCCGCCGTAGGTGCCGCGCCCGTTGCCGCCGTCGGTGAAGGGCACGAAAAGCGTTGAATCGGCCTCACGGACGCGGCAAAACAACGTGATTTGCTGACTGATAGCTGCTGCCGCGCCGGGCGCGGCCGGATACTCAAACCTGGCCCTCCCCCACCGCACGTATGCCTCCGGCGGCCCCTGGCTCAGGGCCATCTGCACGGTATCGGCCCGCTCGAAACGCTCAATTGCGGCGGAAACGGCAGCGGCAGTGTCAGCCGCGAAATAACGCAAGCCGCCAAATTTGGCCCGCTCCGTCAGCGGCAGCGGCGAGGCAGCAGCGGTGCGAAAAGCGGTGTCTTTCTGGCGGCGTTCCTGGGCCAGTTGCGCCCGATTGTAGGGCGGCTGGGGCCGGGTTTCGGGCCAGAGCGAATACGCAACGATGGCAAGCACGGCGGCGGCGATGATGAGCTTGGTTCTCATAGGATTTGAGGCGGGCGGTAGGCCAGTAGTCGGGCGAATCCCGCGCAGCGGTTCGTCCGGCCACTGGTCGTAGAACGACTGGCATTGAACCATTCGTCGGACAAATCGCCCGCAGGGCTTCGTCCGACGAGTGTGGCGAGAACAACTCGTACGGAAGCCGTTTCAGGGCAGCATACGTCCACTCGTCGG
>JANYFQ010000303.1 GCA_025362615.1 Hymenobacter sp.
CCGGCCAGGGGCACGGCGGCGTTGGTGGGGTTGTAGATTTCGACGGCCTTGCTGTTGCCGGTGCTGCTTTCGGCGTACTGCGAGAAGTAGAGCCGGGTGCAGGGCAGCCCGGCGGGCAGCGCGTCGTCGTTGGCGATGGTGAGGATGTGGGCCGGGTTGCTGCCCAGCAGCACGGCGGCGTTGGAGGGCGTGCCCAGGCGCAGGCGCACGGTTTCGTCGGGTTCGGGAATGAGGTCGCCCACGACGGTGACGCTGACGGTGGGGTTGGGGTTGAAGCCCCCGAATTGCAGCGTCGTCGTCAGCAACGTGTAGTCGGCGGGGCTGGTGGCGGTGGTGCCGCTGGCCTCCACCGTCACGGGCACCGTAAAGGCCGGGCCGGTGTAGTTGGCCAGGTTCACGGCAACGGTGTAGGTGCTGGTGCCGGCGTTGCCCTCCACAATGCGCCCGGTGGCGGTGGCGAAGCTCACGGTAGCAGGCTGCCCGTCGTCGTTGCGGATGGTGAGCGTGTGGGTGCCGGGGCTGCCCACGCTGGCCCCCGCGCCGGGGTTGCTGAGGGTAAGCACCACGGTTTCGTCCAGCTCGGGCTGGGTGTCGCCGTTGATGGCGACCGTAACGGTCTGGCTGGCTTGGCCGGCGGCAAAGGTCACGGTCTGGGGCGAGGCGAAGGTGAAATCCGTGCCGTTGGTGGCCGTCGAGTTGGCCGCATCCAGCGCCACCTGCACCGTGAGGGCCGCAGTGGGGGCGGGGGTGGCGGTGAGGGTGGCGGTGTAGCTCACTACGCCGTTGTTGCCCTCGGTCTGGCTGCCGGTAGCGGTGCTAAAGCTGATGACCGGCCCCGTCGGGGCCAGGCCGTAGGCCTGGGCCACGAGGCCGGGGTTGAGAATGTAGGGGTTGTAGTTGCCCTGCGAGGCGGCCACGCGGCGGTTGCGCTCAATTTCGTGGGCATCCACGGGGTCGGCCAGGTGCCAGGCGTAGAGGGTGGCCAGGTCGGCCAGGCTCGTGATGAGCTGGTGGCCGGTGGCAATCAGCTCCGGCTGGGTGTCGTGCATGGTATAAAAGTAGAACGCCGTGCGGGCCACGTTGCCCTTGTGGTCTTCGCGGGGCTCAAACTGGGTGTTGGTGTCCTCGCTCCACTCGTCAAGCAGGGTGGTGGGGATGGTGGCCTGGCTGACGGTGTTCCGCATCCAAATCGTCGTCGTCGCGTCCGGGATGTCGGCGTAGCGGTCCGAGCCGCGGTTCGAGTTCCACTGCACAAACGTGGGGTAGAGGTGGTGCATATCCGACACCATGCGGGCCGTGGAACTAAACCACGACTGCGGGATGCTGTGCTCGCAGTTGATGCCCGCCGCCGACGACGAGCTGGAGCTGTTGAAGTTGAGCGGCACCGGCGTGTTGTAGCCCGAATAAACGCACGTCACCGAGTTGTTGTAGTTGTCGGCGTAGTTGTACATTTTGGCGCGGGCGGCCCCGTAGCTCAGCACGTTGCGCTTGCCGTCGTACCAATTGGTGCGCAGCCAGTCGCGCAGTTGCTGGCCCTGCAAGCCGGCGGGCGGCGCGGCGGGCACCGGCGGGAAGGTTTGGGCGGCTACGGGGCCGCCCAGCAGCAGCGCCAGCGCAGCCGCGCAAGCAGTAAAGAAGTTCTTCATCGGTAAAAGAAGGGGGTTGGGAAATAAGCCCTTCAAAGGTACGGCGCGGGGGCGCTGCGGGGTCAAGGAGTGAAGGAGCGAGTGAGTGGATGAGTGCATGGGGGCGACGATTGGCCACGGGCCAGCGGCCCACGCCACCCGCCCGACGGTGATGAGCGGATGGCCCGTGCGGAAATTACCTTTGCCCCCAACCGCCCCCATTTACTCCTTCGTTCCTTCACTCCCTCACGCATTGTAACCATGGACATCACCCCCGCCGAACTCCGCGCCCGCCAGCAGGCCGGCACCGCCCCCCGCCTCATCGACGTGCGCGAACCCTGGGAATACGAAGAGGCCCGCATCCCCGGGGCCGAAAACATCCCCCTCAACACCCTGCCCGAACACCTCGACGCGCTGGCCGATGGCAAGGACGATGAAATCGTCGTGCAGTGCAAAAGCGGCGCTCGTTCGGGCGCAGCCAAAGCGTTTCTCACGCAGCAGGGGTTTACCAACGTCCGCAACCTGCTGGGCGGGATATTAGCCTGGCAGGCTCTTCAATGAGTGAGCGTTTTTCAATGAGGCTGTTTGGCAAGTCGGTGGGGGCCACAGGCGGTGCGGGCGGGCGGCTTTTTCGGCCGCCCGCCCGCTTTTCGCAGGCCGTCTGACCGGCTACCCGAAGCGGGCGGGC
>JANYFQ010000317.1 GCA_025362615.1 Hymenobacter sp.
CCATCTCACGCACCCGCATCCGCGACGGAGCCGTGTTCTACGACGCCGTGGCCCTGTACTCGACCCGGCGCGAGGAGTTCCAGACCCGCATCCTGGCCGCCATCGAAAAGGACTTCCATAACAATGGCCTCCAGCTCGACCAACTGCTGATTCGCAACATCCAGCTGCCCCAATCGGTGAAGGCCAGCATCGAAAGCAAGATTTCGGCCGAGCAGGACGCTCAGAAAATGCAGTTTGTGCTGCAAAAGGAAAAGCAGGAAGCCGAGCGCAAGCGCGTCGAAGCCCAGGGCATTGCCGACTACCAGCGCATCGTAAATACTGAGCTGAGCGACAAGCTTTTGCAGTACGAATCCATCAAAGCCCAGCAGGCCATCGCATTATCGCCCAACGCCAAAGTCATCATCATGGGCAAAGGCAACGGCGCGCAAGTGCTGATTGGCGACAAGTAAACCTCGCGCAACCCAGTGGTCCGACGAATCGCCCGAAGGGCTTCGTCTGACCACTGCGGAGTGAACGACTCGCGTTGGGACGCGCAACCAAACTGTTCTGGGGCAGCCTACGTCCACCCGTCGGACGAAGCCCTTCGGGCGATTCGTCCGACGAGTGCCCTACCGCCTATGCCCCGTGTCGCACTTTAATCAATTCAGCAGCAATGCTGATGGCGATTTCCTCGGGGGTTTGGCTGTTGATGGGCAGGCCGATGGGGCCGTGCAGCCGGGCCACGGCCGCTTCCGAAAACCCGGCTTCGCGCAGCCCGCGCCGCAGCTCCGTCACTTTGGTGGCGCTGCCCATCACGCCGAGGTAGCGGTAGGGGCGGCCCAGTAGCTGGTGCAGCACCACGGCATCGGTGCGGTAGCCCACGGTCATCACCACCACGTAGCGGTGCGGGCCAGTCGGAATTTTGGCGGCAATGGCTTCGTAATCAACCACCTGGCTGCGATGGGCCGCCTCGTTGGCCAGCAGCGTGGGCAGGCCGGCGCGGTCGTCGAGCACCGTCAGTTCGAAGTCAAGCAGGGCCAGCGTTTTCGACAGCGCCAGGCTTACGTGCCCGCCGCCCACGATGGTAATATGGTCGCGAAACCCCAGCCGCTCGCGGTACTGCCAGTCGGGGCCGGGCCGGAAGGTGTAAAACGCTGTTTCGGTGATGGGTTGGGTCGTTGGTATAAGTTGCAAACCACCTTCTTGGCTCAGCTTCAGATAGCCGCCGGCTGCTGTTTGCAAAGCAGTTTCGATGCCCACCACGGTATTCAAATCGGCTGCCGTCAGCGGCCAGAGCAGCACGTCCTGCTCACCCGAGCACATCATGCCCGAGCGGTCGGCCACCGCCTCGCGCCGATGAATTTGGGGGCGCAGTAGCGGCATAGTCTCGCCGGCCAACAGGCGCTGCCGGGCCAGCTCCACAAACTTGTGCTCCATAATGCCCCCGCCGATGGAGCCCGCCGTAGCGTCGGCCGTGACGCTCATTTTGAAGCCCTGCCGGCCGGGGCTGCTGCCCACGCTTTGTGCCACGCACAGCAGCGCTACAGGCGTACCTGCCCGCAAGCTACTGGTTGCCAAGTTCCAAATCGGAAGGTCGCGGGGGAAGGCGGGCATTTCTTTGCTCAAACTCACTTCAAAGCCCCCTGCTCAATCCAGCATTTAATCTGGTCGCGCTCCTCTTGAGTAATCTGGGTTTTGTTGTTCTGGGGCATGGTTTTGGTGACGACCACGCGCTGCATGATTTTGTCTTTCAGGCGAATGATGTCGTCGGGCGTATCATAAACCACGCCGTTGGGCGGCGACTTAAATACGTCGTCGGTGGGGTGCGCGGAGTGGCACTGGATGCAGCGCTTTTGCACAATCAGGTTCACCTGGCTCATGCTTACTTGCTGGGTGCAGGTGGCGGCGGCGGTGCCGGCCGGCTCGGCCTGCGGGGCCGTCACGAACACCACGCCCAGCAGCACGGCGGCCGAGGCGGGCAGTACCCAGGCGTTGGACTGGTGCTTTTCGCGCAGGTTGAGCCAGTGCTTCACGCCCGCTGTGCCCAGCGTGATGGCCGCCAGAATAGCCCAAGGGTACGCGTGGCCGAAGGTGCTGGGGAAGTGGTTGCTGACCATCACAAACAGCACCGGCAGCGTGAAGTAGTTGTTGTGCAGCGAGCGGGCCAGGGCGTTTTTGCCCAGCATCGGGTCGAGCGGTGTGCCTTCGGTGGCGGCCTTCACCATCGCCTTTTGGGCCGGAATGATGGTGAAGAAGAC
>JANYFQ010000339.1 GCA_025362615.1 Hymenobacter sp.
TTTCACCACCTTCACTTCCATGCGGCGGCCGACGTAAATGTCGAAGTCGCGGATGGGTTTCACGTCAATCTGCGAGCCGGGCAGGAACGCTTCCACGCCGTCGAGCTCCATGATGAGGCCGCCTTTGGTGCGGCGCTTCACCACGCCTTCGAGGATGGTATCCAGTTCGAGGGCATCGTAAATGGCCTTCCAGGCTTGCTTGATTTTGGCTTTCTTGCGGCTCAGAATAAGCTGGCCGTTCGCATCTTCCTGGTCTTCGATGAAGACTTCCACTTCGTCGCCGATTTTCAAATCGGGCAGGTCGCGGAATTCGGTGAGCGACACCATGCCGTCGGATTTGAAGCCGATGTTGAGGATAACGTCGCGGTCGGTGATGCCTACCACGATGCCCTTCACGACTTCTTCTTCCTGCACCGTGGTGAGGGTGTCGCCGTACATCTGCTCCATCTGGGCCCGCTCGTCGGCCGAGTAGTTGCCGCCGAAGCCGGAGGCTCCTACGTTGTCCCAGTCAAAATTGTCAACAGTTTCTACTGCCATAATAGCTTGCGGGCACCGCTTGGATGAACGCAACGGCCGGTGCCCGGACTGCTACGCGGTTCTGGTTGAACACCTTGCCGTTAGTTGGTAAGGCCCGCCACCCTGGCAGGGCCGCAAAGGTACGGGTTTTGGGGCGAGTTTGGAGAGGGAATGTTAGGGCATCAATTACTATTTCTGCCCGGACCCCACCTAATTTGTACTCACTTTGTACGTACATTTGCCCACATGAATGCGTCCTTGATTCGCGTGGGCAATTCCCAGGGAATTATCTTGCCCAAAAAGCTGCTGCAACAATACCGCCTCAGCGGCGAGGTGGAGTTGCGCCCCACTCCCGACGGGTTGCTCATCGTCCCCCTTGCCAAGCCAGCCCGCCAGGGGTGGGATGCCCAGATGCAAGCCGCCTTGGCAGCCGGCGAAGAACCAGAGGGCGAACTGCTGGAAGGCTTTTCGGACCCCGTATTCGAGGAAGAATGGCAGTGGTAACCGCCCCCCAGCGCTTCGAGGTATGGCTCGTGAACCTAGACCCGACCCAGGGCAGCGAAATCAGCAAGACGCGCCCGTGCGTGGTTGTGTCGCCCAACGAAATGAACCGTTACCTGCACACGGTCATCGTGGCAGCCCTCACCAGTTCGGCGCGAAACTATCCGTCGCGGGTGACGTGCCGGTTCTAGGGAAAGACCGGCCAAGTGGCGCTCGACCACCTTCGTTCGGTGGATAAATCGCGCCTGGTAAAAAAGCTAGGCGCTGTTACGGCCGCCACTGCCCAAGAAGTATGCAGCCGGTTGGTCGAGTTGTTCCGCTTCTAACTTCACTGACTCAGGCGGCCAGCAATTCCAAAAACCCCTCGGCCGACACTACCCGCACGGCCGGAAACCCGGCCGCGCCCAGGCCCGCGAGGTGCCGGTCGTTGCTGACGAGGTAGTCGGCTTGCCCGGCCACGTAAGCATCCACGAATTTTTGGTCGTCGGGGTCGGCGTAGGGCAAGCGCCAGCGAAAGGCGGGGCTTATTGCCAGGATGTTGGGGGCAAAGCGAAGGAAGCGGATGAGCCTGGCCGCATCGGCCGGGGCGCGGTGCCGGTGCAGTAGTTCCTCGTATTCCATCATTATTTCGGTGCTGACGACCAGGTTGATTTTTTCGTCTAGCACTCCATCGAAGATAACCCGAAAGGGGTTGCGGGGGCTGACGGCCTGCAACAACACGTTAGTGTCCAGAACTATTTTCATGCGGCCGCCCGGCTTTCGGCCTGGGTGGTTGCGGGAGGCATCTGGTCGAGTCGCTCAAAATCGGCGCGGATTGCCCGACGGAGGTCGTCCAGTACTGCTTTGTCGGGTTTGTCGGGCAGGCCGTACTGCCGCCGGAATTCGGCCATTGCCGCCTCGTTTCCCTCCGCCGTGGGCTGAATGTGGGGCACGATTTTGAGGTACCATTCCAGCACCGCGTCGCGCTGGGCGGGGTCGTTGAAGTCGAGGGTGCCCGCGTCCACGAGGCTCTTGACGTAGAGCACCTGCATCCGCAATGCGGCGCGGTCGTCGAAGGGCACGATGTCGGGCAGGGTGATGGTGAGGTTCAGGGTTTGCATGGCGCGGGGCAATCGCGTTAGACGAGAAACAAATATACGAAGCGGCAACACGGAAATAAAGCTTATGCGGCAAAGTTAGTTAGATTAACACGGGAGGCAGGGTCGTACTTTTGGGGATGAATTATCCAGCCCTCCGGGAGCGGCCGACGCAGTTTTTGGCCTTGACCAGCCTGCATCCGGCTGAATTTGACGACC
>JANYFQ010000355.1 GCA_025362615.1 Hymenobacter sp.
AAGCCGTGGTGAAGCACTTGACGCGGGCCGATATTGAGGAGTTGCTGGGGTAGGAGCGGGGCCGGCAATACAGGCTTGCCAATTTTTTTAGTACATTTGACTAATAACTCAAGCGAAAAGCAAAATGGGCACGGCCAAAGGCAATCGGTTTGGTGGAAAATGGACCGAAGAGAAAATATCTATTTTCATCAAATATGTGCGGGCCTACTTGGTCATCATGAACAAGAACCAAGGTTTCCGCCTGCTTTATTTTGATGGGTTTGCAGGTTCCGGCATTATCTCGCCAAATAGTGAATCTGCAAAAGAAGCCACCGACCAACAGGCTACACTTGAATTCGAGGGTGACAACGCTGAAGGTGAAACAGAGGCAAGCGAGGCCAATGAGTATGCTCAAATTCAAGGAGTTGCTACGCAGGTTCTGGGGATTGATGACCTTCGCGGATTCGATATTTACTATTTTGTCGAGAAAAATCAGCACAATGCTGACCGATTGGATGCCCTGCTCAAAAGCAATTTTCCGAACCGTGAAACTCACGTAACCGTGGGCGACTGCAACGAAAAGCTCTTGGACATGGCCAAGTATCTGCGAGCCCCCGAGAACTGGAATGTGCGAACAATGGCCTTCTTGGACCCCTACGGAATGCAATTGAAATGGGAGTCATTGGTGGCGTTACGTGGCCTTAATATCGATTTGTGGATTTTAGTGCCCACCGGCATAGGTGTGGGAAGGTTATTGAGAAACGACGGGCAAATAAATTCCTCTTGGATGAATCGTTTGAAAGAGTTTCTGGGAATGGAGGAAGCCGAAATTATGGCGCATTTCTATCATCAAGAGAATTCTGGCTCTCTGTTTGGCGAATCGGTTGAATTCAGGAAGGTGCCCCAAGCAACGGAGCGGGTAGCCCGGCTGTATTGTCAGCGCATCAAAGAGGCGGGGCTTTTCGAATATGTGGCCGAACCCCGTGCCCTGAAAAACTCAATTAACAGCACTATGTACCACTTTGTGCTTTGCACAAACAAGACAGCGGCACTGAACATTGCCAACACCATTAAATAGCCCGCAATCATGGCCCAATCGAGCATAGAATGGACAGAGATGACGTGGAATCCTACCACGGGCTGTTCGAAGATATCAGCAGGCTGCAAATTTTGCTATGCCGAGGTAATGACTAACCGTTTGCAAGCAATGGGCTTAGCAAAGTATGCAGATGGTTTTGCCATACGAACCCACCCCGACACCTTGACAATTCCTTATTCCTGGAAAAAACCTAAGGTGGTATTCGTGAATTCCATGAGTGACTTGTTCCATCCTGAAGTTCCGCTTGCGTTTATTCAGGACGTGTTTCGGGTGATGAACGAGAACCCCAAACATATTTTTCAGGTACTCACCAAACGTGCCGAACGGTTGAAGGAGTACAGTGGGTTGCTGACTTGGACTCCGAATATTTGGATGGGTGTGTCAGTAGAAAACGACAAGGTTGCCGACCGTATAGATTACTTGAGGACAACGGGAGCAAAAACCAAGTTTTTGTCTTTGGAACCCTTGCTAGGCCCCCTGCCAAATCTTAACCTGACCGGAATACATTGGGTAATTGTGGGCGGGGAATCGGGACGTGGTAACATTAGACCAATGCGCGAAGAATGGGCGCTGGACTTGATGGGCCAATGTCAGCGTAATGGGGTGCCATTCTTTTTCAAACAATGGGGAGGGGCCAATAAAAAGGCTGCGGGCCGCACTCTGATGGGTAAGCAATACGACCAGATGCCAAACCACTCGACGCAATAAAAACAAAATATTCAGGCCCGCCACCGCTCCAGCAGCACGATGGGGCCGCCCTCGTAGGCAGCGCGGGCGTATTCGCGGTAGCCGAAGCGGGCGGCCAGGCGCAGCGAAGCCACATTGTCAGGGTCGATGATGCACATGGTGCGGGCGGTGGCGAAGTGAGCGTCGGCCCAGGCGAGGGCGACCGTTACGGCCTCGGTGGCGTAGCCCCGGCCGTGAGCGGCGGGGGCCAGCACCCAACCAATTTCGGGCGTGACGGAGGCGGTTTCCGGCTCGATGCCGCGCCGCAGCTCGGCCAGTCCCACGGCCCCGAGGCACTGCCCGCTGGCCTTTTCCTCCACTGCCCAGAAGCCGTAGCCTTGCAAGGCCCAGTGCCCGGCGGCCCGCAGCAAGCGGTGCCACACCGCCTCCGGGGTGGCGGGCTTCCCGCCGAGGTAGCGGTAAAAATCGGGCTGCTGCGCCATGGCCAGCAAGGCCGGAAAGTCGGCCACGGTGTGCCCACGCAAGCGCAGGCGCGGCGTGTCAAGCTCGGGGACATTGGCCTGCATGGGGTTAATTGTTAAATTGTTGCATTGCTAAATTGTTGCTCATAGGTGCCCCGGCGCACGGCGCTTTAATTGCTTAACTGATGTTACGTGGGCTGTTTCTTGTTACTTGTTTCGGGTTGCTCGTTGATGGTTTTTAGGTAGTTTTCGAGGCCCGAAGGCAACAAGAAACCAGAAACAAGCAACCAGAAACAACCTGAAACGCAAGACACTCAAATCGCCCGCGTAACAGCAGTGCTCAATTGTCGCATTGCTAAATTGTTGCTCATAGGTGCCCCGGCGCACGGCGACCACTGCGGGACAGGTAACAAAACACTCAACCCAGAACGAACAACCCAGAACAGCCAACAATTTAGCAATTCAACAATCAATCACTGATACTGCACGTAGAGCGGCGAGGGCTTGAGGGCGATGACCTCCGAAGCCGTCATGATGTGGTGAGGCTTGGGGCGGGCATCGTACTCGTAGAAGAGCTTGAAGCCGGTGTACTGCACCATCTCGTTGGCGACGTAAGCCTGGTAGGAGTCTTTTTTGAGGGTAGGGTCGCCGTGGCCGTCCATGTGCATGACGACTTGTACGCGCGGGTCGAGCTTGATGCCCTTGTAGTTGCTGAGCATTTTGCGGGTGAAGCGGTGGACGGTCAGCACCTTGGGCGGCAGCTTGTTCTCGCTCACGATGCGGGCCAGGAAGCCGATGGTGAAGTTCACGTCCTTGGCGTCGAGGGTGCCGATGCGCTGGTTGGGGCGCACGCCGGGCATGGTGGCCAGCGAAAACTCGGGGTCGATGCCCAAGTGGACGATGGGGTCTTTGAGGTATTCCTCGAGCTTGGGCAACTCGGCTTGCAGGGTGCTGTGGCCGGGTTGCACGTCCAGAAACAGCAGGCAGTTGTGCTCCTTGGCCCAGCCCAGCACCTCGTTGATGGTGGCCTTGGAGTTCATGAGCCGCCACTTGCCGTCTTTGCCGGCCGTGCCCTGGGCCGTGATGGTGACGTTGTGCAGGGCCGCCTGCACGGGAAGTTTGGGGTCGGCGGCCTGCCATTCTTTCAGTACGCCCGCAAACTTGCGGAACATCTGCTCCTTCGGCTCGCGGCCCAGGATGCCCATGCCCTTCGAGCGGATGTTGCCGTAGAACGCCACGATGCGGTGGCCGGGCAGGATGGCCCCCGGCAGTTGCCCGTTCTTTTTGGCGATGCTGTCGGCCACGAGCGAGTCGCGGCGCATGGCCTGGCGCTTGAGCAGCACGGTATCGACGGGGGCGGGGCCGGCCGGCTTGTCATCAGCAGCGTTGGCCGACGTGGTGCCGGTTTCGGGGGTGGTGGTGTGGCAGGCGGGCAGGGCCAGGGCGGCGAGTAGCCCGAGGGCGGCGGCGCAAGGAAGCTTAAAAAACACTGACGGGGAAGGGGTTGGGGCGAAGGTATCGGGCAAAGGTACGGGCCGGGCCGGGGGCGGCAAAAACCGCTGCCAGAATTGCCGGCCGGGCACGGCCGCGCCGGGCGGAAAACATCCGCGCTAAAAAATTGTCGGGCCTCCCGGTCATGCTTGGCGAGTGGCGGACCGCGCGGCCGAAGCGCTTCGCTTCTTGCGGCGTACGCCACACGAACACCATCCGATAGCCGGTGCTCGTCGTTCGTAGAGCGGTGTCTGTCGAGAGTGTAGGGGACGTGTCGGGCAGGAAGCCGATTTTTGCACTGTAATTTGGTCGGGCGTTTCGGAAAAACTGCCTGGCACGGCAATTTCGCCGATTAGCTCATTCAAACATTAAGACTCCGCTGCTGTAATTTGCACTTGCCCGTGTTTTGTGCAAGGTGCTGCTACGCACCGCCCGGCGCTCTACCGCTCCACCAAGCCCTTCCGAAAGCCCTCGTTTACCCCTGCTCACTACCACTTCATGCTTAAATCTTTTCCGCTCGTTCTGTTGCTGGCCCTGGGTTTCCGGGCCGCCGCCGCCGACCCCCGCCGCCCCGCCGCTGCCCCGGTGCAGGACATTCAAACCAAAGCCGCCCTGCTGGGCCTCGACTACAGCCCCGACGGCAGCCGCGTCGTGACCTGCGGCCTGGGCCGCGACATCGTGGTGTTCGACATCGAGAGCGGCAAGCCCGCCCTCGTCCTCAAGGGCCACACCGACGACGTGGTGGCCGTCAAGTACAGCCCCAACGGCCGCTACATTGCCTCGGGCGGCGTCGACAAGGCCCTGATTTTGTGGGACGCGCTGACGGGCGAAATCCTGCGCAAAAACACCGAGCACACCGATTACGTGCGCGACGTGGCCTTCAGCCCCAACTCCAAAATCCTGGCCAGCGCGGGCTGGGACGGCCTTTCGCTCGTCTTCGACACCTTTAGCGGGCAGCGCCTGGCCACGCTCGGCACGCCCAACAAGCCCGGCGGGGCCTCCTCGGCGGTGCAGACCTACGACAAAAACAAAACCACCAAAGGGCGCACCACCAACATGACCTCGGTGGCCTTCAACCCCAGCGGCACCGAGCTGCTCACGGCCAGCGGCGACCACACCCTGCGCACCTACGACACCCGCACCTGGCAGCAGAAATTCGTGCTCAACGGCCACACCGACGAAATCTGGGATGCCCGCTACTCGCCCAACGGGCAGTACGTGGTGAGCGGCGCCTGGGACAACACGGCCCGCGTGTGGGACCTCAAAACCCAGCAGCCGGTGTACACCATTCCGGCCCACGTATCCGACGTGTGGGGCACGGCCTTCAGCCCCGACGGCCAACTCATCGCCACCTGCGGCGGCGACCGCAAGGTGCGCCTCTGGGACATGACCACCGGCCTGCTGGTGCAGGACGTGAGCGGCGAGCTGCACACGGCCGAGGTCGAAAACGTGGCCTTCAGCCCCGACGGCCGCTTCCTGGCCAGCGTGAGCCGCGACGGCAGTTGCAAAATATGGGCCGTGCCCGGCACCGAGGCCCGCCTGGCCGCCTACACCGCCTACAACCTGGAAAAATGGGGCCGCAAAAGCGAGTTTGAAAAAAGCGACGATTACGCCAGGCGCATGGCCAAAAGGGCCGACCGCGAGGCCGAATACCGCGCCGAAGGCCGCGAGAAAATGACCGCCGCCTACGGCAATACCGCCAACTGGCAGAGCTTCACGCTGGGCGACTACAACGCCGACAGCGAGTTTTTTGCCCTCAGCTCGCCGCTCTTCACCCTGCCGTACCGCGTCAAGGTCAGCCCGAAAGACGCGGCCAAGTTCCGCGACAACTTTGGCCGCCTCACCTACGGTGTGCCGCAGTTTGAAGTGCAGGAGGGCACCATTCTGCTCAAGCAGGCCGCCGTGTCGGAAGCCGTGGACGGCGAAGTGAAAACCTACGCCATCGTCCGTTAGCATGGCCCGCCTCCTGTCTTTGGCGCTGCTCGGCCTGGGCACCGCCGGCCTGCTGGCCACCAGCTCCGCCACCAACCCCGTGCCGCGCCGCGAGTTTCGGCCCGCCGCCGGGGCCGCTGCTGTGGCTGCTTTCAGCCCCGACGGCCACTTGCTGGGCCTGGTGGGCACCGCCGCCGCCGCCGTGGGCGTGTACGAAACCCGCACCGGCCTGCTGCTGCGCACCTACGCCGGGCACGCCCAGCCGGTGGCCGACGTGGCCTTCGCCGCCGTGCCCGACACGGCCGTCAGCGCCGATACCAGCGGCCTGGTGCGCGCCTGGAACCCCGAAACCCTGGCCCCCCTCATCTCCTGGCAGGCACCCGTGCCGGTGCTGTTCGTGCGCGTGGTGCCGGGCGGCAACCGTGTGCTGCTGGTAGCCGCCACCCAGGTCTGGCTCTGGAACCTGCGCCGCCCCGCCGTCCCGCCCGTGCCCCAGCGCCTGGCGCTGCCCGCCAAAGCCCGCATCACGGCCGTGGCCGCCAGCGCCGACAGCAGCCGCTTTGCCCTGGGCCTGGCCTCGGGGCAGGCGCTGGTGCAGCGCCTGGGGCCGATGCCCGCGCCCGGCAAAACCAAAGCCCCGCTGCCGCCCCCGGCCGGGCTGCACAACGTGGTGCTGGCCACCACGCCCATTCAGGATATGTACTTCGGCCACGACACCCTTTACGCCGCCGCCAGTACGCCGGCGCTGCTGCGCTGGGTGCCCACCGGCACCACCGTGCTGCCCGAGCTGCCACTGCCCGAACCCCTGACCTCCGTCGAGGCCGACGGCCCCGACCACCTCGCCGTGCTGGGGTTTGCCAGCGGGCAGGTGGCCGTGTGGCACTTGGGCCGCAACGCGCCCACGTACACTTGCCGGGGCAACGGCCCCGCCCGGCAGGCCCGCTTCCAGCCCCTGGCCGGCGGCCTGGTAATGGCCCGCTACGAAGGCCAGGACGTGAAAACGTGGAAGGTGTGGTGAGGAGTGATGCCGGGGCAGTGGCTTGCTGACATTTTGGCCGAAAGTCTACCAAAACCCAGCCTTTTTCTGCTATAACCGGACCGCGGAGGTCCGGTTTCGGGCCTCGGAGGGTCGATTTTGGTCTTCCCAACCGCCCTCACGCCCTACCCCGAAGGGGTTTCACAACACAGCCGGGGGTTGGCGACCGCAG
>JANYFQ010000406.1 GCA_025362615.1 Hymenobacter sp.
CAGCAACAGCTTGATGACGTTGGGGTTCACCATCGTCGAAACAATGAGGAAGAACAGCATCAGGAAAAACATGATGTCGTTCATCGAGCCGGTTTCGACGTGCGACGTGGCGCGGTGGCGGCGGGAGAGGTTCATTATGGGAATGTTGAATGTTGAATGTTGCGTTTTTAATTTGAATGCTGAAGTGGGCAGCTTTGCTAACTCAACATTCAAAACTCAACACTCAACACTTCATTAGTTGTCCTGCAAAATATCCATAAACTCAATGGCGGAGTTTTCCATGCGGAACACCATGCGCTCGACTAAGATGCTGAGCCAGTGGTAGCCGACGTGGGCGATGATGCCCACGATGAGGCCCGCCGCCGACGTGACCATCTTGGTGTAGAGGCCGCCCGCGATTTGGGCAATGCCAAATTCGCCGGTCGCGTTGATGGCGTAGAAGATTTTGATAACGCCGATAATCGTGCCCACAAAGCCCAGCATGGGCGCAATGCCGGCGATGATGCCCAGGATGTTGATGTTCTTTTCGAGGCGGGCAATTTCAATCTTGCCCACGTTCTCGATGCTGGTCTCGATTTCCTTGAGCGGCAGGCCGATGCGGCGCAGGCCCTTCTCGACCATCCGGGCCAACGGCGAGGGGTTTTGGGCGCAGAGCAGCTTGGCCGCCGGAATGTCGCCCTTCACCATTTGCGCCCGCACGTTCACCATGAATGAGTCGGGGTTGCCGGCGGCGCGGCGGATGGTGATGTAGCGCTCAATGATGATGTAAACCGCCACAAACGAGAGAAGAAACAGGGGCAGCATAATCCAGCCCCCCTTCATAATCAGGTCGATGAGCGAGAGGCCGCCGTCGGCTTTAGCGGCGGCGTTCACGGCCGCGTTCACCGAGTCGGGGGCCGCCGAGGTAACGGCCGTGCCAATCTGCAACAGGAAAACAGACATTCGGAAAGAGGGGGTTTGGGTTAGAGACGAAGAAAATCAGGCCGGGTGGTCTGACGAATTCCCCGAAGGGGTTCGTCCGACCACTTCGCTGAACGATGAAGTGACGCGGCGAGTGGACGGGCGAATCGCCCGAAGGGCTTCGTCCGGCCACTCACCGGCGTATGCTGCCTTGGCGCGAGCCGGGCAGGCGGGTCGGGCAGGCGAGTCGGGCAGCGAAGTGGTCGGACGACTGAAAAAGTCGTCAGACCACCCCGACCAGCCCCTTCACCACCGGGGCTTTTAGCGTTGCAACACCCACAGCCCGGTGCCGAGGCGGGTGCGGGTACGCATCCGCTGGGCTTCGCGCTGGGCGGTGGCCTGGTCGGGATAGTCGTCGATGGATACTTTGAAGAAAATCTCGCCGTAGCCCGGCAGCAGCACCCGCGCCCGGTGCCCGAGGCGGGCCAGGCTTTGGCGCTGCGCCAGCGCCGTGGCCAGCGTCCGAAACGCGCCGCCCATCACATAGTAACGCCCGGTGCGGCCCTTAATTGTGGTAGCGTAGCCGGGGCCAACCGGCGTGGCCGTTTTGGCCGGCGTTGCAACCGGGGCCGGGGCCACCGGAGCATCGGCCGGCTTCGTAACGACGGGATGCACCGCTGCCGCATTAGCTGATTTGGCAACTTTATTTGACTCAATAGCAGTAACTTTAGCAGCTCCACCCCCATTCTTGGTCGAAGTAATAACGGCGGCCTTCGCGAGTGCAACCGAGTCGGCCGCGGCCGGGGCCGTGGGGGCAACCAGCGGGGCAGCCGGGCCGGGGGCGGCCAACACGGCGGGGGCCGGGGCAGCTTCGGCCACGCCGGTATCGGTCCAGGTTTGGTGGGCCAGGTTGGCTTGCTGCACGGGGGGCTGGGCGGCATCGGCCGGGGCCGGGGCGGCTTGTTGCAACCAGGCGTAGCGGCCGAGCTGCTGCTGCCAGGCGGTGGGCAGGGCGCCGGTGCGCAGGCCCAAAAACAGGTTCACGGCCACCAGCGTCACGGCCAGCAGCCCCACGGCCAGGCCGGGCAGCGCCCGCTGCAAGCGGCTGCGGCGGCCACTGCGCAGGCCGGGCACCGGCAGTTGCTCGCGGGCGGCGCGGGCGTCGATGGCCCGCACGGCCCGCACCGGCAGCGTGGGCAGGCCGTAGGCGGCGGGCAGCAAATTGTCGGTGCCGGTGTATTCAAACGAAAGCCCCCGGCCCGCCACCCGCCGAAACACGCCGATGCCCGGCAGCTCGGCCCGCTGGGCCGCGTCGAGGCTGGCCTGGAGCTGGGCCACGGCCTCGCGCACCAGCTGGCGGGCCTCGGCGATGGTGAGGTGCTCGGCGTGGGCCACAGCGTCCACCAGCAGGCCGTCGTTGCGGGTGAGGGCTTGGTTGAACGCCACCCACTTAGAGGGCGGCCGAATGCCCTGCCGCCCCAATTCGAGCCGCGCTGGGGCGGGCTCGGCCACCAAGCCGCCAAACTCCGGAATAATCACGCAGTCGTGGTCACGCAGGAGGGGACGGATGTGGTTGGCGAGGGACATGGGGGGGTTAATTGTTTGATTGTTGAATTGCTTAACTGTTTGGTCGTTCAAAGTCAGATGGTTTGCGAGGCGGATTCGATGCGATGCGACGCAAACCGGTGCCGTTCAACGGGCCAACAATTCAACAATTTGACAATTCAACAATGCAAAATCAGAACGTGTAAGTAGCGCCGCCCAGGGCGTTGATGCCTTTGACGGGGTAGCCGTAAAACCGCTGGTACTGGCGGCCGGCGAGGTTGTTGCCCATCACAAAGATGCTGAATTTTGGCGTAACGCGGTAGTCGGCCCGCACATTCAGGTCGTAAATCGGGTCGGTGGCGCGGTAGAAATTGGGCACCGGCGTGCCCGAAATGCGGTCGTAGCTGATGCCGTAGCTGGCGGCGTAAAAGTAGGTTTCGACACCCAACAGCAACTTGTCGAACACGTTGTACGAGCCAAAGAGGCTGCCCTGAAACTCGGGCCGGTGAAACGGCTGGGCCAGGGTTTTGAGGCTGTATTTATTATAGTCGAAGCGGCCGCCGAGGCGGAAACGCTCGGCGGCGCTGTAAAGCAGCTCGCCGTGCAGGTTGAGCAGGCCAGTGGCCTCGCCGTCGTACACAAGGTCGAATTTGGCGGGGTTGAGCGGGTTGTTGAGGTAGAAATACAGGTTTTTGTCGCGCGAGTAGGTGCCGCGCAGGTTCAGCTCGAGGCCCCGCGCCGGGGTGGCTTGCAGGCCGCCGTAGAGGGTGGGGCCGCGCCGGGTGTCGGCCACGTTGAGCTGCTTATTGAGCCAGGGGTTTTCGGTGGAGAGGTCGTAAATCGACACCCGCTGCAAGCCGCCGCCCAGGCCGGCATACACTTGCAGCTTCTCGGGCAGCAGGCCGTAGGCCACGCGCAGGGCGGGGTACACGGCGGCTTTGCCCACGGCGTTCACCGTGTCGGAGGAGTAGCCCAGGGTGGCGCCCAGCGTCAGGCTCAGGCGTTTGCCGGTCAGCTCGTAGGCCGGGGTGGCCTGCAGGAAGGTGCGGCTGCGGCTCAGGGCCGAGTCTTTCTGGCTGATGAATGAGGCATCGGCGGCGAGCGTCAGGCGGCTGGTTTCGCCCAGGGCGTAGCCCACTTTGCCCTTCACGCTAACGTCGCTTTCGCTGGCCTGGAAGTTGTCGGACCAGCGCCGGAAGCCCAGGCCGGCGTCGTACTGCACCACCTGCTCGGGGTCGCGGTTGTGGGCGTAGGCTCTGATGCCGAAGCGGTTGAACACCTGCTTCACGGCATCGGCTTCGGGCGTGGGACGGCTG
>JANYFQ010000423.1 GCA_025362615.1 Hymenobacter sp.
CACAAAGGCCAGGTATTCGGCATTGGTGACGAGGCGGTTTTGCAGCTCGAACGGAGCCAGTAGCACCTCATGTACGGGCAGCTCGTTGTCGAAGCAAAACCCTTTTTCCTGCATCCCAACGGAATAAATACCGCCCGGCACCGGTAAGAATGAGGAATTGGGAATGAGGAATGAGGATTTGGTTTCGCCTCCCAATCCCTTACTCTCCGTCTCCGATTCCTCATTGAGCGTAGCGTCCAGGTAAGCCGGGGCCAACGGGCTGGTGCTGAGAATGTATTTGATGTCGGTGGCCAGCAGTTCCTGATGCTGTTGCTCGTGGTGCAGGCCCAGTTCTACGAGTTCATTCAGCGCAGATGGCAACGCTTCTTCGCGGGTTAGTAGCGTGTGCATCGCCGCATCAATGTGGGCGCGGTAGGCCAGCACCTCGTGCAGCGCGGGGCGCGAGAGGGTGCCCCGGTCGGCGCGGTTCACGCGCGAACCGAGCGAGTTGTAGTAGGAATTAAAGAGGTAAGCGTAGTCGGGGTGAAATTCCTGGTAGTTAGTCACATACTCGCGTAGCACAAAGGTTTCCCAAAACCAGGTAGTATGGGCCAGATGCCATTTGGGTGGGCTTACGTCGAGGGTGGGCTGCACCACGGTGTCTTCGGGCAGCAGCGGGGCGCATAGGGCCGCCGAAAGTTGGCGCACGGTGGCAAACCGGTTGGCCAGTGCGGCAGTACCGGGCAGCGGAACAAGCGTAGGAACAGGCATCAAAAAAATCGGTAACGATGGAAGGAACGAGATGGGAGAAACGACAGGAGCCTAACCGGCTCAAGTGCCGAAAGTAGTGCCGAAGCAGATAAATTAGTGGCTGGCCCCAGCCCTCATCCGCAAGCCAGGCCAGCTCTAC
Organism: Hymenobacter sp.; assembly: GCA_025362615.1. GTDB lineage: Bacteria > Bacteroidota > Bacteroidia > Cytophagales > Hymenobacteraceae > Hymenobacter. The sequence goes on from JANYFQ010000423.1 coordinate 890, forward strand.
TATTTTGTGGTTCTGCTGCTTCCGTCAAAACGCTCCCTTCGTTCATTGATTTTTGCGTTCGACGTTTATTCAGCACGGCCTGCGTACGGAGGAGCTACTGCGTATAAAACGGTATTTTTACGTCGAAATTTCGAAAAAGGGTAACCACAACCGCTGAATTGCGGTAAGTAGCCCAGCGGTAGTCACCCCGTCGTTTTCTGCCTGACCTTTAACCGCAGGCAATTACTTTTTCGTTCTTACTCCTTTTGTCGTTTTTCACATGGAACCAACCTCTTCGTCGTCGGATAAAAAACCCGCCAAAGTACCAACCCGCCCAGCCCGTCGCGTTGGGGCCAAAAGCCGCCGTGGTTTTGCCGCCATGAGCCCCGAAACGCAACGCCGTATTGCCAGCGCCGGCGGCAAGGCCAGCCACGCCAGTGGCCGTGGCCATCGTTTTTCGGCCGATGAAGCGCGGGATGCCGGCCGCAAAGGCGGTTTGGTAAGCCGCCGCAAGCCCGGCGACAGCAAGGACGGCAAGGCCACCAAGGCAAACAAGTAGCCGGGGAACCGCTGTTGGGTGCTTACTTGCTGCCCACCTCAACGGTTATCCATGCTGCATCTTTCTTACGGGCATCGCGCCCTGCAATTTAGTTTTCCGGCTCGTACCTCGCGTGGTGCTCTTACCGAGCACCACGCTTGGTTTTTGCGCCTCTACGATACCCGCAGCGGCACTGCCGGCTGGGGCGAGGCCGCGCCGTTGGCCGGCCTCAGCCCCGATTATAGCCCGGCCTACGAGCCAGTAGTGCAGGCGCTGTGCGCCCGGTTCAACACGGTGGGATACGACGACTTTTCGGCTGCCAATGCGCCGGCTTTTGTGGGGCCAGGGCAACCGGCATTGGTTTTCGCCCTCGAAACAGCGGTCCTCGACCTGGCCAATGGCGGCCGACACCAACTCTACGCCAATACCTTTGGCCAGGGAAGCCAGCCGCTGCCCATCAACGGCTTGGTGTGGATGGGCGACCTGCCTTTCATGCGCGAGCAAATCCGTCAAAAGCTGGCGGCGGGGTATTCGTGTTTGAAGCTTAAAATCGGTTCGTTGGATTTTGATGCCGAGCTGGCCTTGCTGGCCGAAATTCGGGCCGAGGCCGGCCCCGCCAAGCTCATGGTGCGCGTCGATGCCAACGGGGCCTTTGCCCCTGCCGATGCCCAGGCCAAGCTCGAAGCACTGGCCCACTACGCGGTGCATTCCATCGAGCAGCCCATTGCGGCCGGGCAGCCGCAGGCAATGGCGGCGCTGTGCCGCGCCGCACCGCTGCCCGTCGGGCTCGACGAAGAACTGATTGGCGTACTTGCACCCGCCGCCCAGGAGGCACTGCTCGATGCCATCCGGCCGGCTTACCTCATCCTCAAACCCACGCTGCTGGGTGGCCACGCCGCCACCCGCCGCTGGATTGCCCTGGCCGAAGAACGCGGTATCGGCTGGTGGATGACCTCCGCCCTGGAGTCGAACATTGGCCTCAATGCCGTGGCTCAGCTCACCGCCGAGTACAACGTGGGCAGCTTCGCACAGGGCCTGGGCACCGGGCAGTTGTACCACAACAACGTGGCGGCCCCGCTGCACATCGCCGCCGGCGAACTGCGGTACGACCCTACCGGCGCGTGGGAAACGGAAACCGGGATTTTTGGGCAAGGCAACGGCCAGTAGGCTGGGGCCGAAATCGGTGTTTTCGGCGGCCACTCTTTATCCAAAAAAACTTCAACCCAAACTTTTGACCCTGGAAATTGCCATTCAAAAATAAGGTGCTGTACATTTCGGATTCAATTTGGTCGGTTGGACTGGTGGAGACTGTTATGAGCATCTGGCGGCTTGTTTTCTGTTTTTTCGGCGGCCTGCGGCGCGGCGCAGTGCTGTTGTGCCTGGGTATCGGGGCTGGCCCGGCGTTGGCGCAGCCCGTACTGCTTGCAGGTCCTTTTCAGTTCGCCAAACCCAAACAGCAGCGGGCCACCGTACCCTACCGCATCGAGCGCAATTTGCCGGTGGTGCGGGCCACCCTCAACGGGGTGGGTCCGTTCAATTTTCTGCTCGATACGGGCGTGGCGACGGCTTTGCTCACGGCCCCTGGCCTGGCCGACTCGCTCCACCTGACGCTGGGACAGACGTTTCGGGTGGTAGGAGCGGGGCGCGAAGCCACGGGGCTGTTGGCCTACCAGGCCGATGGGGTGCGGGTGGCGCTGGCCGGCGGCAGCGTGGTGGCCCCGGCCATGACGTGGCTCGTGCTGTCGGAAGATGCCCTCAACTTGTCGGGCTATGTCGGAATGCCCATCGCCGGCATCTTGGGCTCGGAGCTGTTTCGGAGCTTCGTGGTGCGGTTCGAGCCGGAGGCCGGGCAACTGTGCTTCACGACCCCGGCGGCGTTTCGAGCCCCGGCGGGCCGGCGCTGGGCGCGGCTGCCGCTGCACCTGGCCCAAAGCAAAGCCTACCTCAACCTGCCGGTGTGCCTGCCCGATTCGGGCGTTCAAGTGCTTAAATTAGTGCTCGATACCGGGGCGGGCCACGCCCTTTCGCTCGACACCGATGCCGTGCCGCCCCGCATTGCCGTGCCCGCCGTGCGCCTGCCCGCCGACCTGGGCCGGGGCCTCACCGGCATTGTGCGCGGCCACCTGGGGCGCGTCGATTCGTTGCGCCTGGGGCGCTACCAACTGCGGGCGGTGCTCACGTCTTTCCCGACCCCCAACCCGCTGGCAGTGCGCCCCGACGAACCCCGCGACGGCAACCTGGGCTACGAAATGCTCAAGCGTTTCACCCTCATCGTCGATTATTCGCGCTGCGAACTGCTTTTGCGCCCCAACGTCCACCTCCGCGAACCCTTCGAGCACGATATGTGCGGCCTCGAACTCCGTGCCTCCGGCCCCGACTTTCGGCGCTACCTGGCCGCTGCCGTGGCCCCGGCCTCGGTGGCCGAAAAGGCCGGCATTGTGCCCAACGACGAGCTGGTGTCGATTAATTTTATCAACGTCGGTACGCTGAGCCTGAGCCAGATAAGCCGCCTGTTGCACGCCTCCGACGGCCGTCTTTTGTTTCTGACCCTGCGCCACGCCGACGGCGAGTTTTACACCACATTTTTGCGTCTGAAACGACAAATTTGAGGTAGCGCGGGTTTTCAACCCGCGCGTTGGCGGGCTTGGCAGTCGCTCCAGAACGGCCCGGCAAGGTGTGCCAACGCGCG
>JANYFQ010000476.1 GCA_025362615.1 Hymenobacter sp.
CACGCTGTCGCGCAGGGCCACCCGGATGCTGCCGATGGTGCCGTCGGTTGGGGCTTTTAAAATATTTTCCATTTTCATGGCCTCCAGCACCAGCAGCGGGTCGCCCTTAAGTACGGCCTGGCCAGGCACTACGCGCACGTCCACAATCAGGCCCGGCATTGGGGCTTTCAGCTCGTTTACCTTGGTGGCGTTGGCGTTGCTGATGCCCATGCTTTCGAGCAGCAAATCGAGCCGGTCTTTGGCCTGCATTTCGATGCGCTGACCGTTGATTTTCAGAATAATGACTTTGGCTGAATGGTCAATTTCGACCACCTCGGCGTTGTAGCTGCGGCCCTGGTAAAGTACCTGAAACCGGTCGTTGCCGAGGGCCGCCACATCCCAGGCAAACGGCTGGCCATTGAGGGAAATCTGGTCGGCGGCGCGGTACTCAACGTCCCAGCTTTGGCCGGGACTGGTGCTAATCTGTAGCATTCAGGGGTGGGGTAGGGGCAGAAGAACGGGCCTAAAGGTAGGCCCGAACGGAATTTAATTCGGAAATTCCGGCCGTTTTTCGCCTTCTGCTTCTGCTATGAAATTCATACTTGTGCCCCTTATCGCGTTGGCGTTGACCATTCCAACCAGCGTTCTGGGCCAACTTACAGCCCCCGTGCCCTTGCCGGCCAGCAAGTCAAGTAAGGCTAAAAAGCCGGCCCCACGGCCTGTGCCGCGCAAAAAAGAGCCACTCGCACTGGTCGCCGTCGTGCCGGCCGGGCCGGTGCCCACAGTGCCCTCCTGGCTGCCGCCCGATGCCCCCGACCGCCCCGCTGCTGCCATCCTCACCGAAGTAACGCACACGAAGCTCGACGTGCGGTTCGATTATAAAAAACAGTATTTGTTGGGTACAGCCACGCTCACGCTGCACCCGCATTTTTCCGCCCAAAATCAAGTGGTTTTGGATGCTAAAGGCTTTGACATTCAAAAGCTGGAACTGGTAGGAGCCGATAAAAAACATCCCATCAGCTACACCTACGACAAGCGCCAGCTCACCGTCCAGCTCGACCGGGCTTACACGCGGGCCGAAACCTATCAGCTTCGCATTCAATACGTAGCCAAACCTAACGAGCTGCCGCTTGGTGGTTCCGATGCCATCACCTCCGATAAGGGCTTGTATTTTATCAATCCGCTGGGTTTGGAGAAAAATAAACCCCGCCAAATCTGGACGCAGGGCGAGACCGAATCCAGTTCCTGCTGGTTCCCGACGATTGATAAGCCCAACCAGCGCATGACGCAGGAAATCAACCTGACGGTTGAAAGTCAGTTCAAAACCCTTTCCAACGGCCTGCTGGTTAGCTCCAAAACCAACCCCGACGGCACCCGCACCGACACATGGGAACAGGCGCTGCCGCACCCGCCTTATCTGACTACAATGGTCGTCGGTGATTTTGCCATTGTTCACGACGAGTGGTGCGGCAAGGCTGTCGATTACTACGTCGAACCCCAGTACGCCAGCACAGCCAGGGCTACTTTTGGGCGTACGCCCGAAATGATGGAGTTTTACTCCAGGCTTTTAGGCGTTGAATATGCTTGGGAGAAATACGCCCAGGTGCCGGTGCGCGACTACGTGAGCGGGGCCATGGAGAATACTTCGGCCACCACCCACGGGGCCGGCATCCAGCGCACCCGCCGCGAATTGCTCGACGACAACTACGAAACCGGCGAAGCCACCATCGCCCACGAGCTGTTTCATCACTGGTTCGGCGACCTCGTGACCTGCGAATCGTGGAGCAACCTGCCACTGAATGAGTCCTTCGCCGACTACTCCGAATACCTTTGGGCCGAACACAAGCTCGGCCCCGACGAGGCTGCCTTGGTGCAGGAGACCAAGCTCAACAATTACCTCGACGAAGCGCAGAGCAAGCGCGAGCCGCTCATCCGCTACCGCTACGCCGAGCGTGAGGCCATGTTCGACCGGCATTCTTACGACAAGGGCGGGCGGGTGCTGCATATGCTCCGCAAAATGCTGGGCGACGAGGCTTTTTTCGCTTCCCTCAACCGCTACCTCACCCAGAACCGGGGCACAGCCGTCGAAATTGCCAAGCTCCGCCTCGCGTTTGAAGAAACCACCGGCCAGGATTTGCAGTGGTTCTTCGGCCAGTGGTTCATGCAGCGCGGCCACCCCGAGTTGAAGGTTTCGCACACCTACGCCAACGGTCAGGTGTTGCTGCGTGTGCAGCAAGTGCAGGATACCGTGTTCCAGCCTGTATTTCGCTTGCCGTTATCCGTGGCCGTGTGGGGCGGCAACAACGCAGTCACCGAGCACAAAATCAACGTCACGCGCACCGACCAGACCTTCCGGCTGCCCGCCGCCCAGCGGCCCCAACTTGTTAAGCTCGACCCCGATGGTCAGTTGCTTGCCCAGCTCGATGAAGAGCGCACCTCCGAAGAGTTGGCCTTTCAGTTCTCTCACGCCAAAGGCTACCAGCAGAAAGCGGAAGTGTTGGAGTTGCTACAAAACAAGACCAATGAACTGGTCATTAGTGCGCTGTACCGTGCCGCGCTGCACGACTCTTTTTGGGCCATTCGGTGCATTGCGCTCGAACACCTGCGCCACTACCGCGGTCCGGAGCCCGAAGCAGTGCGTCGCGACATTCTCCGGCTCGCCACAACCGACCCCATACCCCGCGTTCGGGCGGGGGCACTCAACGCACTCGTTAGCTTCTCCGACACCAAATTCGGTGCGGCCTACCTCGCGGCCCTGCAAGATAGTAGTTACCTCGTAAACGCTGCCGCCGTCGAGTGCCTGACCAAAACGCCGGGAGTGCCAGCCCGCACCCAACTCGCCGCCCTCGACGATACGCCCAGCGTCACCTTATTGGTGGCTCTGGCTAACTACTATGCCCAGTACGGCAACTTGGACCAATACCTGTGGTTCTTGCGCCGCCTACCCGACGTGTCAGAACCGAACCTATATGGCTGGCTCCAGTCTTTCGGCACCTTCATGGTACGCATCCCGCCCGTTGAGCGCGACCGAGGCATCCGCCTGCTCGAAGACTACGCCCGGAATGCACCCAGTTCTTTCGTTCGCTTTGGCGCTTATCGCGGCCTCACGGCTCTGATGGCTACCAGCCCACAGGTAAAAAAACTGTTGCAAGACATCCGCGAGCACGAAACCGATGAACGGCTCAAAGCCTCTTACAGCCTGATGTAGAACACCGTGCGGCAAAACCCAGAAAAAACTATCGGCTTTTTTTATTCAACCTCTTGCCTTGTCAAAGAAAAGCAGTAATTTTGTGCTCCCTTACGAAACAATACAAACGCCGAATAAGGGAAAAGCTTCACGGCAACCGGCCAACAAGCACAAAATGGGGGTATCGCATAGCGGCAATTGCGGGTGACTGTAACTCACCTCCTTCGGGTTCATAGGTTCGAGTCCTGTTACCCCCACGCGATGAAATGATGAGTGGTGAGATGGTGAGTCTGTAGCCATAAACTCACTATCTCGCTAGTTCACCATCCCACCACTCGCGGGAGTAGCTCAGTTGGTAGAGCGGCAGCCTTCCAAGCTGCAGGTCGCGAGTTCGAGACTCGTCTCCCGCTCTTTTTTCAGCTACTAGTCGTTACCTGGTAGCCAAAAGTTCGAAAATAATAAGCCGTTTTAGCTCAGTGGTAGAGCACTTCCTTGGTAAGGAAGAGGTCATGGGTTCAAATCCCATAAATGGCTCACAGTAGTAACAGTAGTACAAGTCCTGCCCGGCCTTCGGGACCAGCAGGCGCGGCCTTCTTCGCAAGCGACGCCCGGTTTTCCGCATTCATCGGGGCTGGGTTTCGCTTTCTTGTTGTAAGTCCGGTTTTCCTTCCTGAATTCAACTTCACCACCTCTTTTTTTACCTCTTTACAATGGCTAAAGAAAATTTCGACCGGTCGAAGCCGCACGTAAACATCGGCACCATCGGTCACGTTGACCACGGCAAAACCACCCTGACTGCTGCTATCACGCAGGTGCTGGCCGGAAAAGGCTTGGCCGAGAAGCGCGATTTCGGTTCGATTGACAACGCCCCCGAAGAGAAAGAGCGTGGTATCACCATCAACACCTCGCACGTAGAGTACTCGACGGTTCTCCGTCACTACGCCCACGTCGATTGCCCCGGTCACGCCGACTATGTGAAGAACATGGTAACCGGTGCTGCTCAAATGGACGGTGCTATCCTCGTGGTAGCCGCCACCGATGGCCCGATGCCCCAGACCCGCGAGCACATCCTGCTCGCCCGTCAGGTAGGTGTGCCCCAGCTCGTTGTGTTCATGAACAAAGTGGACATGGTGGACGACCCCGAGCTGTTGGAGTTGGTGGAAATGGAAATCCGCGAACTGCTCTCCTTCTACGACTTCGACGGCGACAACATTCCGGTTATCCAGGGTTCGGCCCTCGGCGGCCTGAACGGCGATGCCAACTGGGTGCCGAAAATCGAAGAGTTGATGGACGCGGTGGATTCGTTCATCCCAATTCCGGCCCGCCTCACCGAACTGCCCTTCCTGATGCCGGTAGAAGATGTGTTCTCGATTACGGGCCGTGGCACTGTTGCCACCGGTCGTATTGAGCGCGGCATCATCAACTCGGGCGAACAAGTCGATATCCTCGGCATGGGCGCTGCCCAGGGCCTGAAATCGACCGTAACGGGCGTGGAAATGTTCCGCAAAATTCTGGACCGTGGCGAAGCTGGCGACAACGTCGGCCTGTTGCTCCGTGGCATCGAGAAAGAAGCCATCCGTCGCGGCATGGTTATCTGCAAGCCCGGTTCCGTAACCCCGCACCAGAAGTTCAAGGCTGAAGTGTACGTCCTCTCGAAAGAGGAAGGCGGCCGTCACACCCCGTTCTTCAACAACTACCGCCCGCAGTTCTACCTGCGTACCACCGACGTTACCGGCATCATCACCCTCCCCGAGGGCGTGGAAATGGTAATGCCCGGCGACAACATCACCATCACCGTTGAACTCATCAACAAAGTGGCGATGGAGAAAGGCCTGCGTTTTGCTATCCGTGAGGGTGGCCGTACCGTAGGTGCCGGCCAGGTAACGGAAGTGCTCGACTAGTTTTGGCGCGACTGCTGAAAATGAAAACGCCCCCGAGCAATCGGGGGCGTTTTTTTGTCGTTTAAAAAGAAACCAAACAGCCGTTCTTCAAAATTCGACGAAAATTTTCGGTCACCCGGCTACCTTTGCACTGTATGGAAATCGTCTTTGATGTGCCCGCCGACCGCGTGTCGTTTATGCTCGAAATGCTTCGTAGCATTACTTACGTCAACAATCCCCGGCCCCGTCGGGCACGGCCGGCCCGTTCGGCCAAAGTCCAGGAAATGGATACGACGGATTATTTGCTCTCGTCGCCAGCCAATGCCGAACACTTGCGGCACTCCTTCGAGCAACTCGACCGGGGGCAGTTTGTGCAAGTGGAAATTCCGGCCGGATGAGGAACGTCGTCTTTTCGCCCGACGCTTTCGAACACTACCAATACTGGCAGGAGAATGACAAGGAAGTGCTATGCAAGGTCAATCATTGTGCTTAAGTAAAATGTGTTAAATTTTATTTATAATAAATTCATCACAATTTCAAAATTAATTTTTTTTCTTGGCATCGCTTAGTTACATTTACCGTTGCAAGCAACGCTGCTTGCGTTAAACACCAAGCAGATGAAGAATCCCATCAAATCATTGGGCCTTTTGTGCATTGCTTTCGTTGCGCTGGCAACTAACGCCTGCACAAAGCAAGAAGACCCTGCGGTGCAAACAGTAACGCAAACTGTCCGAGCTACGGTAAAGTCCTCGCTTCAACCGCTCATCCAAGAGATGATGACAGATGAGGCTGTTAAAGCGTATGTGCTGGACGGAGTGAAGTTCTCCAACGCACACGCTACTTGGTTCAAAGCTCTGGACAGTTCGGAACAAAAAGCGTTCAAGGCCAAGATGGCCGCCGACCGGGCTGCCCGGCGTGTGGAAAGCCCAATCATGACCCGAGCCAAACTCGAGGATGCCTACAAGGCCCAAACGAAGCAATTTGAGCAAGTGCAGAAACATTTTCCGGCGCTGGTGCAATTGAGCGTCGAAGACAACGAGGAGATTTTTTACGAGGTCGAGCGTGGAGTGATAGCTGGCAATGACGTGCATGAGGTCAATGGTGCCTGTGGTTCTGGATATCGCGCCTGCCAACGAGACTGTAACAGGGTGTTTAGCTGCCTGGATGCTTGCTACATCGGCTACTTGGCCTGTTTGCAAGCCTCGAATCCAGTTTTACCGTAATTGTCAGAGCGAATGTTGCCTAAGAGCCGAACCAACTTTAAGTTGGTTCGGCTTTTATGCGCTGAATAGGCTTAGTTCTGAAGGTGTTGAACCGGCCCTGTGAGGGCGCAAGCACGGGTGTGGGATGG
>JANYFQ010000480.1 GCA_025362615.1 Hymenobacter sp.
CCACCTACCAGCGCCGCCTCGCCGCCCTGCCGCCCGGCGGCGGCCTGCTCGTCAGCATCCGCCGCAAAGGGGCCATCAACACCAACCTGGCCAACCTCACCATCGTCGGCACCAGCAAAGCGGGCCAGGAATTATTCAAAATAACGCCCCCCGCCACCCCCGGCCGGTTCTACGGCCGCGACCTTTACCAGGCCCAGCGCCTGCTGCCGTTTCCCAAAATGGATGCCCAGGCCGTCACCCTCACCATCGCCGACCCCAAGGTTTTCCAGACGTTTGAGTACGTCGTGACGGTGCCGTAAGCAGTTCGTAGTCAAATTTTTGACGGAAATCAACATCCATCTGGTGCGAATTTTTCAGCCTTGATTGAAAGGACTTGGAATTTATTTCACAAGGCCCATTTGCTCGAACCGCTGGTCGAGTAGCGCGTGAAAAGCTGCCTGTAATTCGGCTGGTAAAAAGCTTTGCGCCACCAATTGGTGCCATGCTGGCCTGACCCTGGCAAACCGAGCGAACATGGTCGTCAGCACCGGTTCCCCTACCCCAGCCCGCCGGGCTGCTTGCCGAAAATCGTCGGGGCGCAGCCGCCGTTTTTTGCCGTTCAGGGTCAGGGCCAGTTCTTCCGGGTCGGCGGGGTTCACGAGGGCCGTGGCTACCAGGTCGTAGGCCGGGGCCAGGTTGTAGCCCAGGCCGGGGATGTGCAGCAGCGAGAAGTTTTTCAGGTGCATATCGGCGTTGCCCGTCAGCAGGCAAAAAAGCACCAACTCGTAGTAATTCACCACGTCGAGGCCGGGGTTGGCCGAGTAGCGCAGCAGGGCTTTGGCTATTTGCTCGTGCGAGCCGTCGTACTTGTTTTCGGTGAGGCGTTCGGTGAGTTGGCACAGGTCTTCCATGTGCCGCTTGCCGCCCGCCACCTGGTCAATCCGCCGGGTCACGTAGGCCAAGGGCCCGTTTTGCAGGCGTAGCAGGCCGTGGGGCACTGTGGGCAGCCGCGCCAGCATGGCCAGGTGCATGGTCAGGTCTTCTACCTCGGGCAAAAAAGGATACCGGGCAGTGGGCGGCTTCAAGATATAGTCGCCGCCCAAAGCCCCAACAATAGTGAGCCGAGCCGGTGCGCCCGCCGTGGCAGGCACCAGTCCCAGCGACAGCTTGGGCTGCACCCCCGGCACCGTAATATGTTGGCGTACACTCTCCTCGGCCAGCGCCAGCAGCTGCGCTTCCGAGTACGGGAAAGCCGGCGGCACCGCCCGGCCAAACAACCGGCGGCTGCACGACGGATGGTACTCAACCGCCGCAGCGGCAGCCGCCAACGGCCGGTAGCAGAACAGGCAGCGACTCATAAAGATGAGGCAGAAATATCAGACTCAACAGCCACGGCGTGTACGCTAACGGCTCCGATGCAGTCTTCGCAACAGGCCAGCAGCAGCCCCATCCGGTCGCGAGTGTTGAGCTTCCAGTTACGCTCGGCCACCGCCAGCAGCCAGCCTTCGGGAATAAGGCCGTCGAAAAACGGGAATAGCACCCGCTCCACATAGGGCGCGGGCCGCAACGGCAACGTCAGGCTGACCGGCGCGGCCCCGGCCGCCGCTAGGTAGTCGGCCGCGTAGGCAAATACGTACCCGCGCTCGTCCTGCGTGAGGTGCCCCGCCAACTGCCCGTGCATTCGGATGGCCGCCTGTCTCATTGGTTTTCAATGGTTTCGTCCGGCTTCCGCACCTGCGGCGTGGGCACCAGCTCGTGCCCGAAAAGTGCCAGTACCTGGTTCACCTTGTCGAGCCGCAATGTGGCCTTGCCCAGCTCCAGTTCACGCACGAAGCGCAACCCCACGCCGGCTTTCGCGGCCAGCTCGGGCTGAGTCAGGCGCAGGGCCTTGCGGCGCTGCCGGGTGAAACTGGCGATGGGGCCGGACATAAGTTGAAATGAAAATTCTCTGTGGCTTAGTTTTTATCCCGTTCGGGTACAAATGTAAGCGAAATGCACCAAATAGCCCCGGTCGGGTACGGAAAAATGCGCCGGTATTTCCCTGTTGGCTCAAATCCTTGCTGCTGGGCTATCCGTGTTGGCGGGGCGCAAAAATTCCACAATGGCCCGCGCCGTACCGGGGTGCAACGCCCCACTCAGCCGGGCCGCCGCGTTCGCCACCGCCAGGACCAACCCGCGCAACTCCCCCAATAGCTCGCTGGGCTTAAGCGACGTGAGGGCCGCCGGGTTGCGGTAAAAGCCTGCTGACTCTTCCATGCCCCAATGATGGGACGAGAATTCCGAAACCCAT
>JANYFQ010000485.1 GCA_025362615.1 Hymenobacter sp.
CGCCACTTCGGCGACGCCCGGAGTGCGCATCAGGCGCGGCACGACGAGCTGCGCGACGAAGCCCAGGCGGACGCCAACGCCAATGACCCCCTTTTCACCGTCCACCAGCTTTAGCCATGTACAGCGTCATCAACTTTTACAGTTCCGAGCCCGACCGGCTGGGCCTGGCCAGCTTCGCGCAGGCGCTGAGTCACAACCTGGGCTGCGCCGTGCGCCTGCGCCCGCTGCGCGAGCTGCCCGCCCCCGACCCCGCCCGCCGCCACGCCCTGCGCGTCGAGCGCCTCGACGTGGTGGACCGCCTCAACCGCACCGCCTGGTGCCTGGAGCAGTACCGCTGCCACCAGTGGCAGCCCGACGCGGGCGAGGAGAACGGCCTGCAAGCCGACCACGACGCCCTGGCCACGCGCCTGCGGGCCATTGACCGGGTGTTGAAGGTGAAAGGAGGGCAGGGCAATGTCTAGCGCCGCCCTCCGCCCCGCCAAGCGCCGCCCGCCGGGGCCAAACGCCGTGTCGGCCGCTGGCCAGGTGCTGCAGTACCTGCCCCTGGCCAGCATCGACCTCGTGGCCAACACGCGCACCCACTACGACGAAACGGCCCTGGCCGAACTCACGGAGAGCATCCGCGCCCAGGGCGTGCTGCAATCCGTGCTGGTGCGGCCCTCGGCGGTGGCCGGCCGTTACGAGCTGGCCGCCGGCCACCGCCGCTACCTGGCCGCGCAGGCGGCGGGGCTGACGGAAATTCCCGCCGGCATCCGGGCGCTTACCGACCGCCAGTTTCTGGAGGTGCAGCTGCTTGAAAACCTCCAGCGCCAGGACGTGGCCCCCGCCGACGAGGCCGTTGCCTTCGCCCGGCTGCTGGAAAACGACTTTTCGGCCGCCGAAATTGGCCAGAAGGTGGGCAAGTCGGCCCGCTTCGTGGCCCAACGCGCCGCCCTGGCGGTGCTGGAGCCTTACTGGATGGCCGCCCTGCGGGCCGGCCGCCTGCCGCTGGTGGCGGCCAACGAGCTGGCCCGGCTACCAGCGGCCGGGCAACAGCGGATGCAGGAAGCGGCGGCGGCCGACTACACCTACCGCCGCGACGACACGGTGTTTGCCGCGCACTGGGTGAACCAGAACATCAAGCAGCACGTGCTGCGCGAGCTGCACTCGGCCGCGTTCCCGAAGCACGACGCCACGCTCTACCCGATGGCGGGCGCTTGCACGGCCTGCCCCAAGCGCAGCGCGGCGTACCAGCAGTTGTTTGACGAGGAGGAGCAGCGACACGATTTGTGCCTCGACGGCCCCTGCTTCCAGAAAAAGAAGTACTTCTTCGTCGAGCGCCGCACGAAGGAACTGCGGGCCGAAACCGGCCAGAAGCCGGTGCTGGTGTCGTCGACGTACTACGCCAACCACGCCGACAAGTCGGTGCTGACGGAGGCCAAGTACCGCAAGGTGAAGGCCGAAACGCCGGGCGCGGTGCAGGCCCTGGTGGTGGACGGCAGCGAGGCTGGCCACTTAGCCTGGGTGCAGCTCAACGAGAGCCGCGAGGCGGTGCAGGGCCAAAAGGCCGACCGGAGCGCCGAAATCCGGGCGGGCAAGGTGAGCGCGGCGGCGCGGCAGTTGATGGCCGTGGCCGTGCTCCACAAGTCGCAGGACAGCGGCCGGGTGCTGGAGGCCCTGCTCGACGACCGCCTCCGGGGCGAACTGCGGAGCAACGGCGGCCCGCACACGCCGCTGCGCCTGCTGCTGGCGCAGGATTTTGGCTTTGGGTGGCCGGAGGGCGGCGAGGCGGCGCTCCGCAAGCTCACGCCGATGGCCAACTTCGAGGGCCTGCGGGCCTGGGAAAAGCAGAACCTGTCCACGTTCTCCTACGCGCAAAAGCTGTTTTTGTACTTCGCGCTGCTGGCCTACAATGCCTCCAGCTGCGACAGCGCCAACGGAACGCTGGCGGGGTACGCCCGCGCCGCCGGGGCCGACGTCGAGGCCCTGCTGGACCGCGCCGGCCAGCTGGTGGACGGCACCTACGAAAAGGCGCTTGTGGACATGAGCGAGGCCGAGCTGGATGCCACGCTGGCGGCGGCGGCCGAGAAAATAACGAAGGGAGGGGTGGCCGTTGGCTAACCGCTTCCTGCTCGACACGGAGCGCCTGCTCGACCTGCACCGGGCCGAGGGCCTGGCCGTCGTCCTCGAACACGAAGAC
>JANYFQ010000506.1 GCA_025362615.1 Hymenobacter sp.
GCACAACGTCGGCGAATTCGTGGGCAGCAAGCAGGAATTGGACAACTACACCACCGCCATCAACGGCCGCAACGGCGGCACCGACTTCGGCATGGGCACCTTCGACTTCGCCCTGCGCGGGGCCATCTACGGCATGGTGGCCGGCGGCGGCAGCTACGACCTGGGCCAGGTGCCCGCCGCCCAGCAAAACGAGCGCGTGGCCTACTACCCGGCCTCCAACACCTACGTCCACCGCACCGCCCCCTTCGTCAATTCGCACGACTCCTTCCGCCCCCGCCTCGGCCCCACCGGCAACTACACCGGCTGGAACACCGGCCAGGAGCTCGTGGCCCACATCGAACCCGGCGACCCCCGCCTCGCCCCGGCCTACGCCATCGCCCTGGCCCTCGACGGCAGCCCCTACGTGTTTATTGAGGATTTATTCGACCTCAACAACGGCCAGCGCTTCGCCCACCTCCCCGCCGATGCCGCCGCCCTGCCCGTGCGCCCCGACCTGGCCAACCTGCTCTGGTGCCACCAGCACCTCAACTTCAAGGCCGGCGCTTACTTCGTGCGCTGGCAAGCCCCCGACCACCTCGTGGTGGAGCGCGGCGGCCGGGCCTTGATTGGCATCAACGACCACTTCACCGCCTGGCAAAACAACACCGTGGCCAGCAGCTTCGCCCCCGGCACGGTGCTCAAAGACTACTCCGGGGCCAACGGCACGGCCACCGTCACCGTCGGCCCCGGCGGGCAGGTGGCCGTCAACACCCCGCCCTGCAACGGCACCGCCCTGCTCGGGCGGCGCGGCTACTCGGTGTGGGCCCCCGTGGGGCAGGACAACAACCCCTACGCCCCCGGCCGCGCCGTGCGCACCACCCAGGAGTGGGAGCTGGCCGACGACCTCGGCGACCGCAACTGCCGCAGCCTGGGCCAGGGCGGTGCCCTGCCCGCCAACAGCACCGCCTGGCGCACCGCGGGCCAGGTGTTTGTGCAGGGCGGCACGGCCGTGCAGTACGACGTGTTTCCGGGCCGCACCACCGGGGCCGACGCGCTCACCGTTGGCTTTTTTGATGCCGCCGGCACCCCGCTCGCCACCCGCACCGGCGCGGGCACCCTGAGCGGCACCCTCACGCCGGCGGCCGATGGCTGGCTCACGGCGCGGCTCCGCAACGCCACCGCCGCCCAGGCCGGGCAGGGGGCCTTCGTGAAACTGACCTACCAAGCCCCCACCGCCGTGGCCACCCGCCTGCCCGCCAACGCGCCCGCCCCCCGCCGCGCCGTCTGGAGCGCCGCCGCCGGCACCACCAACGCCCTCGACTGCCGCAACTACGAAGCCGGCCTGCTGCCCACCGGCAACCGCGACCTGCTCATTCCGGCCGGCGTGCTGCCCGGCCCCGTGCTCATCGCCGGAGAATTTCTAGCCGCCGCCAGCCTCACCGTCGAGGCCGGGGCCAGCCTTACCGTGGCCCGCACCGCCACCGTGCAGCTCTTCGGCGACCTCACCGCCGACGGCACCCTGGCCGGCGACGGCACCTGGCGCTTCACGGGCCTCAGCCGCGCCCCGCAGCGCATCAGCAGCCCCGCCCCCCTGAGCCTGGCCCGCGTCGTCATCGCCAACGACTCGGCCGACGTGGCCCTCGGTGCCCCCCTCACCGTCCGCGACACGCTTGTGCTGAGCGCCGGCCGCCTGGCCCTGGGGCCGCACAACCTCACCGTCGGCCCCGTCGTCGAGGGCGGCTCGCCGGCCAGCTACGTGCTGACGGACGGCCCCCCGGCAGCCGGCGGGGCCTGCCTCCGCGCCTCCCAAGCCAGCGGCCCCGTGCGCTACCCCGTGGGCACGGCCAGCGGCTACGCACCCCTCACCTATGCCCACCAAAGCACGTTCGGCTCGCCCCTGCTCGGCGTGCGCGTCGTGGACGGAATAGTGGCCAACGCCAGCAGCGGCCCCGCTTTTGGCCCCGCCGCCCGCTTCGTGAACCACACCTGGCTGCTCGCCACCGGGGCGGCCCCCAACTGCTGCGGCAGCGGTACCCTGGCCCTGGGCTGGGCCGCCGCCGCCGAAAACCCAGCCTTCAACCGCGCCCAAAGCGCCCTCTTCAGCTACGACGCCCCCACCGGCTGGACGCGCCGCAGCCCCGCCGCCGTGCCCGCCACCGGCCCCGGCAGTGGCCCCTTCGAGGCCAGCTTTGCGGCCATCACCCCCGCCTTCGTGGCCCTGGCCGTGGGCAACTTCACGGCCCTGGGCACCCGCGCCGGCAGCGGCCCGGCGCTGCTCACGGTGTTTCCGAACCCCACGGCCGGCACCGTGCAACTCGCGGCGGCCAGCGCCAGCGCCCCCGCCCAGCCCCTGGCCCTGCGCCTGACCAACGCCCTCGGCCAAACCGTATTCGCCGCCCTCGCCGCCCCCCTGCCCACCGCCCAGGCCCGCCTCAACGCCGCCCTCGCCACCGCCGCCCCCGGCGTGTACGTGCTCACGGTGCAAGCCCCCAACGGCACCACCCAACACCTGCGCCTGGTGCGGGAGTAGGGGAGTTAAAAGTTGGGCCGTTTGGGGTGTTGGGTTTTAGGTGT
>JANYFQ010000516.1 GCA_025362615.1 Hymenobacter sp.
GGATCGTCGCACGCTGATGGCGCTGCTCTCGCAGTACGTCACGCCGGCGATCCACACGCCGAACTACGCGCTATCGGCGAGCGGCACGTACATCATCCCGCCGGACGGGCCGCACCAGTCGTACCTCGACTACATCAAGACGTTCCCGATGACGGGCGCGCCCGAGGTGTTCGAGGTCAACTACCAGGCCGACGGGCTGGATAACTACTTTCGGCTGGCCGCCCGCCGCAGCGGCGAGTGGCTGCTGGTGAGCTTCACCGACACCGCCGACCAGCCCCGCACGGCCGTGGAAGTGGCCCTGCGCGCGGCTCAGGTTCGCGAGCAGGCCGCCCTGGCCGAGGCCGAGCAGCAGCGCGAGGAGCTGGCCCGCTTGTTTGAGCAGGCTCCGGTGGCGTTGGCCGTGTTCCGGGGGCCGCGCTACGTGGTGGAAATGGCCAACCCGGAGGTGCTGCGCCTCTGGGGCCGCACCCCGGCGCAGGCCCTGCACACGCCCTTGTTCGAGCTGCTGCCCGAAATAAGCGGGCAGGGCTTTGAGGAGCTGCTCGACCAGGTGGTGGCGACGGGTGTGCCCCACGTGGCCCACGAAATGCCCTCGACCATTGCCCGCCACGGCCGGCTCGACACCGTGTACTGGAACTTCGTCTATCAGCCCTTGCCCGCCGCCGACGGCGCGGTGGGGGGGGTGATGGTGGTCGCCACCGAGGTGAGCGAGCAGGTGCTGGCCCGCCAGCAGGTGCAGGAACTCAACCAGGAGCTGGAGGCCCGCGTGTTTGAGCGCACCCAGGCCCTGCGCCACGCCCAGGCCGGGGCCGAGGCCGCCGCCCAGCGCCTGGAGCGCATCACGGCCAGCCTGCCCAGCACCACCTTCACCGCCGATGCCAGCGGGCAGGTGCTCGCCATCAGCCCGCAGTGGTACGCCTACACCGGCATGGTGCCCGGCGCCAACATCAGCGAGGCCTGGCCCGCGCTCATCCACCCCGACGACCTGCCCGCCGTGGCCCGCGACTACGGCGCGGCGCTGGCCGAGGGCCGCCCCTGGAGCTACGAGTTCCGCCTGCGCGGGACCGACGGCACCTACCGCTGGTTTGCCAGCCAGGGCGTGCCCGAGCCGCGGGCCGATGCCGAGGCCGCCGGCCGCCCCCGCCAGTGGTTCGGGGCCAACCTCGACATCCACGACCTGCGCCAGGCCCAGCGCCAGCTGGAGCTGAAAGACCAACGCTTGCAGGAAATTCTGCGCCAGGCCCCGGCCATGATTGCCACGCTCAACGGCCCCGAGCACCGCTTTGCCTTCACCAACGCCGGCTACGACGCCTTGGTGGGGCACCGCGCCCGCCCTGGCGCCTCCGTGGCCGAGTGCCTGCCCGAAGTCGTGGCCCAGGGCTTTATCGATTTGCTCGACGGCGTGTACCGCACCGGGGAGCCCTACGTGGGCCGCGAAACGCCCATCGAGCTCCAATTGCCTGGCAGCGGGGCGGCCACCCACTACCTCGACTTCACCTACCAGCCCCTGCGCGACGAGCAGGGCCAGTCCACTGGCATCCTGGCCTTCGTCGTGGATGCTTCGGAGCGGGTGCGCGCCCGCCAGCAGGCCGAAGCCGGGCAAACCCAGCTGCTGGCCGCCGCCCGCCAGCAGGCCCAGGAGCGCGAAGCATTTCACAACGTATTTGAGCAAACCCCGGCCCTGATTGCGCTGCTGCGCGCGCCCGGCCACCGCTTCGAGTACGTGAACCCGGCGTATCAGGCGGTTTTCCCCGGCCAGCAGCTCGTGGGCCGCGACGCGGCCGAAGCCGCCCCGGAGCTGGCCGCCCAGGGGTTCACGGCCCTGCTGGACCAGGTGTACCAGACCGGCGAAACGCACTGCGGGCAGGAAGTGCCTTTCACGCCGCCGCCGGCCGCCGGCGAGGCCCCGCGCCCCCGCTACTTCAACTTCACCTACCAGGCCTACCGCGAAGCCGGCGCAGTAGCGGGCATCTCCATCTTCGCCTTCGACGTGACCGCGCAGGTGCTGGCCCGGCAGCAGCGCGAAGCCGAGCGCGAGCAGCTGCAGGCCGTGTTCGCCCAGGCCCCGGTGGCCGTGTGCGTGTTTCAGGGCGAGAATTACGTGCTCGACCTCGTGAACCCGCCGATGGCCCGGATGCTGGGCCGCCCGCTGTCGGCGCTGCTGGGCCGGCCCTTTTTTGCGGCACTGCCCGAGCTGCGCGACCAGGGTGTGCCCGAATTTCTGGCCGGCGTGCGCCGCACCGGGACCCCCTTCGTGGCCCAGGAGCAGGCCATTCAACTCGCCCACCACCCGGCCGGCCAGCCCGGCTACTACAATTTCGTGTACCAGCCCTTGCACGATGATGCCGGCGCGGTGGCGGGCATTGTGTGCGTGGCCACCGACGTAACCGAGCAGGTGCGGGCCCGGCAGGCGGCCGAGGCCAGTGCCCGGCAGCTGCGCCTCATCACCGACGCGCTGCCGGTGCTCATCGGCTACCTCGACCGCGAGGAGCGGTACCGCTTCGCCAACCACGCCTACGAAGGCTGGTTCAACCAGCCCGTCGAGACCTTGCTGGGGCGCCGCATCGGCGACGTGGCCGGGCCGCTGGCCTACGCGCAGGTGCAGCCCTACATCGGGCGGGCCCTGGCCGGCGAGCGGGTCGAGTTTGAAGCCGAAATGCCGTTTCGGCCGGACTTCACCCGGCACATCCGCACCAGCTACATCCCCGATGTGCAGGCCGGGGCCGTGCCGGGCTTCTATACCTTGGTCACCGACGTGACCGAGCAGGTGCTGGCCCGCCGGCAGGTGGTGAGCCTGAACGAGGAGCTGGCCGCCATCAACGAAGAGCTGCGCGCCACCAACGAGGAGCTGCAGGACAGCAACCACCAGCTCCAGCGCACCAACGTGGACCTGGACACCTTCGTGTACACCGCCAGCCACGACCTGAAAGCCCCCATCGCCAACCTCGAAGGCTTGCTGACCCTGCTGGACGAGGAGCTGCCGCCCGCCGTGGCCGGGGGCGAAACGGTGGCCCTCACGCTGGCGCATATGCGCGAGGCCGTGGAGCGCTTCAAGCGCACCATCGACCAGCTCACCGACGTGGCCAAGCTGCAAAACGAGCACGCCCCCGCCGAAACCGCCGTGGACCTGGCCGCCGTGGTCGAGGACGTGCGCCGCGACCTGGCCCCGCTGCTGCGCGCCACCAACGCCCGGCTGCGGGTGGTGCTGGCCGGCGTGCCCACCGTCTGGCTGGCCGAGAAAAACCTGCGTAGCATCGTCTACAACCTGCTCAGCAACGCCCTCAAGTACCGCTCGCCCGACCGGACGCCGCACGTTGATGTGCGGGCCCACCTGCGCCCCGGCTACACCGTGCTCGAAGTACACGACAACGGCCTGGGCCTGGAAGCCACCCAGGTGCCCCAGCTCTTCGGCTTGTTTCAACGCTTTCACAACCACGTCGAGGGCACCGGCATCGGCTTGTACATGGTCAAGCGCATGGTGGAAAACGCCGGCGGGCGCATCGACGTGTACAGCCAGCCCGGCGCGGGCACCACGTTCTTCGTACACTTGCCCCTGGGGCCTGCCCGGCCGCTTGCTCCCTCTCCTCGCTGATTGCTTGTTCGTGGCGGTCCTCTCCTGTGCCCTGCCCGTCAGACGACGTTTTACCGGCGCGTAGCCAACAGCGGGCGCGACAGCCCTGCGTAAGAATGCCTGGTCGGCAGGCTTTCGGCAAACGTGGCACCTGGCCGAAAGGCATACGTAGGGGCCGTTTAGAAAACCGGTTTTTGCCGTAGGCGGTGCGGGTGTTGTTGTTGTTGTCAAGGTAAAACGGCTGGGCTACGAACCGGGCTACAAACCAAGTGTCGCCCTCAGCCAAACCCGCCGCTGCCGAAGCGGCAGCGGCGGGCAGAAATAGCAGCCCCACACCCCGGCCGCCTAAAAGCTCTCCGCCAAAAACCCGAAATGCCGCAGTTCGGCCGCGTACGTGTCCGGAAAATTGGCCCGGATGCTGAAGCGCAACGCCCGCAGCACCTTCCGCAGGGGCTTCTCCTGCACGTTCTTCTTGCCCACTTCGCTGGAGGTGTCCTGCCGCACGTCGCTCGATGCTTTGGCCAGCGGCGCATACTCCGTGGCCAGCGGCTGCCAGAAGGCCGTGCCGTACTTCTGCTTGTCGAAGCCGTGCTTCACGAGCGCCGCCAGCAGCTTTTGCAGCTGCGTGGCCCGCTTGGGCCGCGCCGTGGCGAAGCGCCCGCCCTTAAACCCAAACTCGTCGTAGTAGCCCTTGGCCGCGTCGCGGCCGTACTTTTCCTTCAGGTAGCCGACCACAAACGTCACGCCGGCGCTCGTTTCGCGGTCCAGCTCGCGCAGCCGCTTGGCGGTGGGGCTCAGCGCGTCGTCGGCCTCGTCGGTCGTGCCGATGCTGGCGCGGTAGGCCCCGGCCATCTGCCGCAGCGTCGCCTTCGGGCACCACAGCAGCCCCGGCAGCGCCGACCCGTCCCAGGCAGCGGCGGCCGTTTCGGCCAGCGTCGCCAACTCAAATTGCCCGGCGGGCAACACGTCTTTGCCGCCCCCGGCAGCAACAGCAGTTTGGGCAGCATCCGCCGCCGAAGAAACAGGCTCCATCGTCAAAACAGGGAAAAAGGGTGAAAACAATGCCCGAATGTACACCCGTTTCCCGGATGCGCGTATCGGCCCCGAATACGCCTGGCCGGGTTCCCGTCCGCCCGTATTCTTTTTGTTTACGCCCGGCCGGGTTCCCGTCCGCCCGTATTCGACCTGTTTACGCCCGGCCAGGTTCCCGTCCGCCCGTTTCCAACCCGCCTACGGGCCGCCGGGAACCCGGCCGCCGGAAAACAAACCAGCCGCTGCCGGGGCGGCAGCGGCTGGAGCGTTTCTCTATTTTTTGGCTGGAGATGTTTTTTTGAAAGGCACTGCAACAGGTATTAAAGCCGCAACAATGTTTATGGCCATTTCCTTTTTATTGGCTAAATAATCGTATAAACACAACATTTTTTTGTACTGCGTCACCTCAAAGGTGTTTTGCGAATGCAAAATCGTTTTGTTGGCCTTTAAAAAGGCGAGTATCCAAGTTGCATCTAAAGTTGCTTCTGGGTACAGAGCAATGTTTTTTAAGACATCGACTAGAGAACAGGATTCTAAATGGGCTTGGACTTTTGCCTTGTCAGTTGGCAATGATGCTGCATGTTTTCTGTATTGACTCGAAGGGTAAAAGTTGCTTTGCTGTGCGTGTGAAGCTGTAATTATCCTTCCATCGACCTTCGGGTTAATGAGGTTGCCATTGGCATCCAGATAACCGGCCTGCCTCAGATACTTAAAAACCGGGATGTTTTTACTGGGTGCAAGTAATTTTGGTAAAACTTGTTCAACTACCTGTTTGGGGTCATAATCGCCACCATCCAGAATGTCGTCAAATATTTCCTGCCATGTCACGCCGGTATAACCCTTCTGGTTCATCTTAGAAATCGCACCAACACCAAAAACCACATCCAATTCTGATAAGTCAGCCTCGGCATCTATGTCTTGGACATAAAGTTTTTCTTGGTTTTCGTTACTGATAACTAAATCGTAAACATGCTCTTTTAATTGGCGCAACAGTCTTGCGGGAAATTTTCTTTTTAGCTCTCCCAAAGCAGAGAAGATTGTATGAAAGGAGCTCGATTTAATTTTAATTACGGGTATGATAAAGTCGCCTAGCACCATGTCGCTCTGATACACGCTGCCCTCAATGTTTTGAGGGTCGTACTCAACGAATATCAACCTGTCCCTGAGCTTATCAACATTTTGGCTTGTGAGGCAATTTGCAATTGACCTTATAATATTTTGAACATTCTTGTCAGTCAAAGAATAGCCGATAAAGATTACCGGGTGTTCAGTAAATACTGTCAGTAGCTTAGCTGTCAGGTATGCGTTTCTGAGGTTATACCCCTCATAATCGCCAGACGTGAGTACTAACGAATTGGGTACCGTACAACAACCATGTATTTTGTATATTTCTCCTATCCCGTGCTGAGTGGCAAAGATTAATTGGTCCTGGCCAATGTACACTTTAAATTCGTTGAACACATCCTCCAAAAACGTGTCATAATTTGTCGTGATTATTCCGTCTACTGTGATTTGACTAAATAGCAACAGTTCTTCGCTGATAGCTTGGTTTGAAATCAAAGTTTTTGCCTTTGAAACATAGTCAGAAATCTCAATTTTTAACGCTGACTCGTCATTCACACACGCACTCTTGTAGAGTTCTCGGTTTTCATCATATTGTGGATTATCCCACCAAAAATCATGGAACTCTCTTGCTAACAAAGTCGCTATTTGTGTAAAGTCTCCATTTGCAGTTGACTTCATGCGGTCATAGTTAGCCTTGCACTGACTACTGAACTTTCTTAGAAGTCCTTCCCAATTTTCCAAGTTAAGATACCGACGAGAAACACCGGCACCTACGAAAAGAAACGGAGCCGTGGAGAATTGCGATAAATGCTCAACAATGTAACCTTTGACATCTACTGGTTCCTTTGGTTTCATAATAACGGGTAATAAAAACGGGAAAGGGGCACTTCCCTTTCCCGTTTATTTTGGTTATTGATTCAATAATTTCGCCTTACGACCCGCACGCCTCGCACGCCTCCGGGTTGTCCAGCGAGCAGCTCATGTCGCTCTGGTTTTGACTAGCTACCAGCATCGGCTCCAGGGTTTCGGCGGCTTGCTTTTGCACGGTTTGCACGGTGAACTTGATGGCATCGGCGGCGGCTTTGGTGCGGAGGTAGTACATCCCCGTTTTGAGGCCGCGCTTCCAGGAGTGGAAGTGCATGGAGGTGAGCTTGCCGAAGTTCACGTTCTGGACGTGCAGGTTCAGGCTCTGGCTCTGGCAGATGTAGGCGCCGCGGTCGGCGGCCATGTCGATGATGGTGCGCTGCGAGATTTCCCACACCGTCTTGTACAAGTCCTTGATGTGCTGCGGGATGGTGGCGATGCCCTGCACCGAGCCGTTGGCGGCGATGATGTCCTGCTTCATCTGCTCGTTCCACATTCCAAGGGCCACGAGGTCCTTGAGCAGGTGCTTGTTCACCACCATGAACTCGCCGCTGAGTACGCGGCGAACGTAGATGTTGCTCGTGTAAGGCTCGAACGACTCGTTGTTGCCCAGGATTTGGGCGGTGCTGGCCGTGGGCATGGGCGCCACGAGCAACGAGTTGCGCACGCCGTGCTCCACTACCTGCTGGCGCAGGGTTTCCCAGTCCCAACGGCCGCTGTTGGGCTTTACGCCCCAGAGGTCGAACTGAAACTTGCCCTGGCTAAGGGGCGAGCCGGGGAAAGTTTCGTACGCTCCGTCCTTCATGGCCAGGTCCTTGGAGGCCGTCATGGCCGCGAAGTAGATGGTTTCGAAAATGTCGCGATTCAGGCCCTGGGCCTCGTCGCTCTCGAAGGGCATCCGCAGGTGAATGAAGGTGTCGGCCAGGCCCTGCACACCCAGGCCGATGGGGCGGTGGCGGAAGTTGCTGCGCGCGGTTTCGGGCACGGGGTAGTAATTCACGTCAATCACCTGGTTCAGGTTCTTGGTGGCGTGGTACGTCACCTCGTACAGCTTCTGGTAGTCGAAAACCAGGGTGCCGTTCTCGTTTTCGGTCAGGTAGCGGGGCAGCGCCAGCGAGGCCAGGTTACACACCGCAATCTCGTCCTTGTCGGTGTACTCCATGATTTCGCAGCACAGGTTGCTCGACTTAATCGTGCCCAGGTTCTGCTGGTTGCTCTTGCTGTTCGAGGCGTCTTTGTAGAGCAAATACGGGGTGCCGGTTTCGGTCTGGCTTTCCAGAATGGCGAACCAAAGCTCTTGGGCTTTAATGGTTTTGCGGCCCTTGCCTTCGCGCTCGTACTTGGTGTAGAGCTTCTCGAAGGCCGGACCCCAGGCCGTGTCGAGGCCGGGGCACTCGTGGGGGCACATCAGGGTCCAGTCGCCGTTTTCCTCCACGCGCTTCATGAACAAATCGGGGGTCCAGAGGGCGTAAAACAGGTCGCGGGCACGCATTTCCTCCTTGCCGTGGTTCTTTTTCAGGTCGAGGAACTCGAACACATCGGCGTGCCAGGGTTCGAGGTAGATGGCGAAGGCACCCTTGCGCTTGCCGCCGCCCTGGTCAACATAGCGGGCCGTGTCGTTGAAGACCTTGAGCATGGGTACCAGGCCGTTGGAGGTGCCGTTGGTGCCCTTGATGTAGCTGCCCGTGGCCCGCACGTTATGCACGGCCAGCCCGATGCCGCCCGCGCTCTGCGAGATGAGGGCGCAGTTTTTCAGGGTGTCGTAAATGCCGTCAATGCTGTCGTCCTTCATCGTCAGCAGGAAGCACGACGAGAGCTGCGGCTTGGGCGTACCGGCGTTGAAAAGCGTGGGCGTGGCGTGGGTAAACCACCGCTCGCTCATCAAGTTATAGGTTTTGATGGCCTCTTCCACATTGTCCTTGTGAATGCCCACCGACACGCGCATCAGCATATGCTGCGGGCGCTCGACCACCTTGCCGTCGAGCCGCAGCAAGTAGCTGCGCTCCAGGGTCTTGAAGCCAAAGTAGTCGTAGTTGTAGTCGCGGTCGTAGATGATGGCCGAGTCAAAGGTGGCGGCGTACTTGTGGATGACCTCCCACACGTCGGGGGCGATGAGCGAGGCGTTGTCGCCGTTTTTGGGGTCTTCGTAGGTGTACAGCCGCTTCATCGTGCTGCTGAACGACTTGCTCGTGACCTTGTGCAGGTTGCTAACCGCAATGCGGGCCGCCAGGATGGCATAGTCGGGGTGCCGGGTGGTGAGCGAGGCGGCGGTTTCGGCGGCGAGGTTGTCCAGCTCAATGGTCGTCACGCCGTCGTAGATGCCATCAATCACCTTTTTAGCCACCTCAATAGGCGACACAAAATCCAGGTGCAAGCCGTAGCAGAGTTTCTCAATCCGGGCCGTTACCTTGTCGAATTTGACGGATTCACGGCGGCCGTCGCGTTTAATGACCAGCATAATTTTAAGGGGGTTTGGGGGAGCGGAGGTGGTGTGGCCCGGCCGGTATAGGCCGGGGCGTTTCAAAGCATGAAATTAGGGAACAGCCGGGCGGCGGCCAACAGAAATATCCACAAGTTATCCACATGGTTCGTTTCCGGCTCGGGGGGGCAGTTTTTTGGGGGATAAGGTGGCCGGTGAGGCTCGCGCCAGAACCAGTACTGCGAAGCTCCAGATCGGAAGAGCGTCGTGTAGG
>JANYFQ010000518.1 GCA_025362615.1 Hymenobacter sp.
CCGGAGGGGTCTCGCGTAGGCTGCCCCAGAACGGCCTCGTTGTGACGCGAGCCCCCTCCGGTGGCAGCCCAGCTTGGTGGTACATTGCCCCCATGACCCGCATCGGCCTGCTCTCCGACACCCACGGCTTTTTTGACGACCGCCTGGCCCACCACCTCCGCCACTGCGACGAAATCTGGCACGCCGGCGACTTCGGCGATGCCGCCGTGGTGGCCGAGTGCCGCGCCCTGGCCCCCACCTTCCGGGGCGTGTACGGCAACATCGACGGGGCCGACGTGCGCCGCACCGAGCCGCTGGTGCAGGATTTTACCGTCGAGGGCCTGCGCGTGGTCATGACGCACATCGGCGGGCACCCCGGCCGCTACGCTCCCGGCATGGCCCCGCTGCTCGATGCCCGGCGGCCGGGCCTGTTCGTCACGGGCCACTCCCACATTCTCAAGGTAATGCCCGACAAAGCCCGACGCTTGCTGCACCTCAACCCCGGCGCGGCGGGCCGCTACGGATTTCACGTAGTCCGCACACTGCTGCGCTTTGGCATTGAGGCGGGCAAGGTGGTCGAAATGCAGGCCGTAGAGCTGGGCAAGCGGGCGGGGTAGCGCGGGTTTTCAACCCGCGCGTCAGGAGGTTTTGGCGTTATTCAACTGCCCAGTTCGCGGGTTGAAAACCCGCGTTACTTCTTTGCCTGCTGCATGGGGTTGCCCACCTCGCCGCTGTTGAGGCGGCCCGCCGCCCCAGGCTGCCCGGCCTGAAACAGCTCGAAGCGCGAGGGCGTGGGCAGGCGCGGAAAGGCGTTGTTGCTCAAGTCGGTGTCGGCGGTTTGCAGGTTGGGGTCGAGCACGAAGCTCACTACGGGCTTGGCCGTGGCCAGTATTTTGGTCACCTGCTCGTTGTTCTTGCGCCAGATTTCGGCCGGAATAACCTGGACTTCCTGGCTGCCGTCGTCAAAGGTGAGCTGCAAAATAACCGGCATCACCAGGCCGCCCACGTTGCGGAGGCTGATTTCGTAAATGTTTGCGCCGCTGGTTTCCTGGGCCTTGCGCTGCTCGGGCGGGAGGGCGGCGGCGTAGTCGGCGTAGCGCTTGCGGTCGGTTTCGGTCACGGCCAGCGGGTCGTAGCTGTTGTAGAAATCGGCCAGCTCGGGCTTCTCATCAAGCAGCGTTTTGGCGATGTCTTTGGCGTTGCGCTGGGCCGACACCGAGGCCGGCTCGGCGGCCTGCTGCCGGCGCTGGCGGGCCTTTTCGGTCTCCGGGTTTTTGGTGTTGAGGCTGAGCTGGCGTACGCTTTCGAGGCTCAGGTCGCAGCGGTCGGTGCCGTAGAACCAGCCGCGCCAGAACCAGTCCAGGTCCACGGCTGAGGCATCTTCCATGGTCCGGAAAAAGTCGGCGGGCGTGGGGTGTTTGTAGGCCCAGCGCTGGGCGTAGGTTTTGAAGGCGAAGTCGAACAGCTCGCGGCCCATCACGGTTTCGCGCAGGATGTTGAGGGCCGTGGCGGGCTTGCCGTAGGCGTTGTTGCCGAACTGCAACACGCTTTCGGAGTTGGTCATAATCGGGGTTTGCAGGCTTTTGTCGCTCCGCATATAGTCCGTGATGTTGCGCGGCTCGCCCCGGCTCGAGGGGTAGTCGCGCTGCCATTCCTGCTCCGTCAGGTACTGGCAAAAGGTGTTGAGGCCCTCGTCCATCCACGACCATTGCCGCTCGTCGGAGTTGATAATCATCGGGAAAAAGTTGTGGCCCACTTCGTGGATAATCACCGAAATCATCCCGTACTTCCGTTGCGCCGAATACGTGCCGTCCTTCTCAGGCCGCCCGCCATTGAAGCACAGCATCGGGTACTCCATGCCGCCCACCGGCCCATGCACCGAAATAGCCACCGGGTAAGCGTAGGGAATGGTAAATTTCGAATACGTTTTGATGGTGTGCGCCACCACTTCCGTTGAATATTGCCCCCACAGCGGGTTGCCTTCGCGGGGGTAGTAGCTCATGCAGAGCACCGGCTTGCCGGTTTGCGTTATCTGCATCGCATCCCAGATGAATTTGCGGGAGCTGGCCCAGGCAAAATCGCGGACGTTGCGGGCGACGTAAGTCCAGGTTTTGGTGGCCGTGGCGCGGCTGCTTTCGTTGCGCGTGGCTTCGTCCTGGGTCACAATCAGCACCGGCTTTTTGGCCGTTTTGGCCTGCACGAGGCGCTGCATTTGTTTGCTGCTGAGTACCTGCGCGGCGTTTTGCAGTGTGCCAGTAGCGCCCACAATGTGGTCGGCGGGCGCCGTGATGCTGACGCGGTAATCGCCGAAGGGCAGCGTGAACTCGCCGTTGCCCAGAAACTGCTTGTGCTGCCAGCCCTGGTTGTCGGAATAGACCGCCATGCGCGGGTAAAACTGCGCTATTTCGTAGAGGTAATTCTTGTCCTCCGGGAAGTATTCGTAGCCGCTGCGCTGGTTTACTTTGAGCTGGTCGTTGATGTTGTAGTGCCAGCTTATTTTGAAGGCCACCGCCTGCCGGGGCCGCAGCGGCGCGGGCAAATCGAGCCGCATCATGGTGCCGTTCACGACGTAGCGCAGGGGCTTGCCGGCGGCGTCGGTCACGGCATCGAGCTTGAAGCCGCCCTCAAACGGCTGGCTGGTCAGGGTGTTGAAGCTCTGAAACGGCAGCTTGCCGTCGGTCACCTGCATCACCTGCGTGGCGGCGGCGATGGCGCTTTTGTCCAGAATATTCTGGTCGAGCTGCAGCCAGAGGTAGGGCAGCACGTCGGGCGAAAGGTTGGTGTAGGTGATGGTTTCGCGGCCCGAAATCGACTGGTTATCGTCGTGCAGCGTCACGGCCATGTCGTAGTCGGCGCGTTGCTGCCAGTAGGCCGCGCCGGGGGCGCCGCTGGCCGTGCGGTAGCCGTTGGGCGTGGGCAGCAGCGTTTCGAGCTGGGCAAATTTGTCGGTGCCCGAGTTGGTGGTTTGGGCGCAAAGGGCAGCGGGCAGGGCCAGCAAAGCCAGCAGAAGTAACGAATGACGCATGAATTGGGGAACGGGTACGGGCGCAAAGGTCGGGCGCAGCGGCTTGGGGGTTGCTTGTTTCTTGTTCTGGGATATGTCCCGCAGGGAGCGTAGTGGCGTTTTGGCGCGGGCCTCCTGGCCCGTGCCGCCTACCCGGGGGGTCTCTGGCCCCCAATCGTTGAACGGTGCGTGTTGGATGAGCGGACAATTTTGGCCTGGGGTGCGGGCCAGAGGCCCGCTAGTAAGCGGCACGGGCCAGGAGGCCCGCGCCACCGCACAACAGCAGCCATTAAGCCAGCAACTCACCCCACCACCAGCAGCACCGCCGCGCCCAGCGCCGCCCCGCTGGCCACCAGCAGCCAGTCGCGCCGGGCCGCGCCGAGGCCGCGCAGCACGGCCGTGGCCAGCCCCAAAATCAGGCCCACCACCAGCACCTGCCCGGCTTCCACGCCCAGGTTGAAGGCCAGCAGTTCGGCCACCGGCCGCGCCGCGCCGCCCAGCAGCGCCCGCAAATAATTGGAAAACCCGAGGCCGTGAATCAACCCAAAACCCAGCGCCAGCGCGTTGGGGGCCGCCCACAGCACCGGCCCGGCGGCCCCGCCC
>JANYFQ010000524.1 GCA_025362615.1 Hymenobacter sp.
GGGTACGGCTCGGGCACGTACTTGTGGTTGCGTTCCCAGTAAATTTTGAGCAGGAAGATACCGGCCCAAATCAGCCCCGAATCGAGCAGCAGCGGGGCCAGGCGCACTATAAAACGCTCGGCCACCGCCGCGCCCGCCCGCAGCCAGATGGCGGTGTTGATGAGCGCCGAAAACAGCCCGGCCCGCTCCGGCGCAAAGTGTTTGCGGGCGAAAATGACCATCGCCCGGTAAAAAACAAATACGTAATTGACGCTCGTGCGCTTCGTGCTTTCGCCCTTGTAGTGGATGATGCGGGTGCCGGGGAAATAGTAATTTTTCCAGCCGCCCAGCCGCAGGCGGTGCGAGAGGTCAATGTCCTCGCCGTACATGAAATAGTCTTCGTCGAGCAGCCCGATTTGGTCGAGTGCCGCCTTGCGGAGCAGCATAAATGCGCCGCTCAACACCTCAATTTCGTGGGTTTGGTTGGGGTCGAGGAAGCCCAGGTGGTAGCGCCCGAAGGTGCGCGAGCGCGGAAACAAGCTCGCCAAGCCAAACATTTTGTAAAACGCCACGGCCGGCGTGGGCAGCGCCCGCTTGCTTTCGGGCAAAAATTTGCCCTGCCCATCCAGCATTTTCACGCCCAGCCCGCCGCAGTCGGGGTGCGCGTCCATAAAATCGCAGCAGGCCCGAAAAGTGTCTTCCTCCACCACCGTGTCGGGGTTGAGCAGGAGCTGGTACTGGCCCGTGGCGCGGCGCAGAGCCTGGTTATTACCCTTCGAGAAACCCGGATTGTCGCGGTTGGCAATCAACACCACTTCCGGGAACCGCGCCCGCACCATCGCCACCGAGCCGTCGGCCGAGTTGTTATCGACCACAAAAACCTCCGTCGGCTGCCCGAGCACGGCCGCCGCCCGCCGCACCGACAGCAGCGCCTGCTCCAGGAAGTAGCAGACGTTGTAATTGACAATAATGACGGAGAGCTTCACCACGAAAGGGCGAAATTAGCGCGGGCCGGACGAAGCTGTACCACCAAGCACAGCTTGGTGGTACAGCCTCACGCTTGCCGCTGCCGGTCCACGATGCTGCGGCCGAGGGTGATTTCGTCGGCGTATTCCAGCTCGCCGCCCATCGGAATGCCGCGGGCGATGCTGCTGATGTGGACGTTGGGCAAGTCGCGCAGTCGCCGCGAGAGGTAAAAGGCCGTCGTGTCGCCTTCCATGGTGGGGCTGATGGCGAGGATGACTTCGCGCACGTCGGAGCCGGCGGCGGCGGCGCGGGCCACGAGCGAATCAATCTGCAAATCGGCCGGGCCGATGCCTTCGATGGGGGAGATGACGCCGCCCAAGACGTGGTACACGCCCCGGTACTGGCCGGTATTTTCGATGGCAATCACGTCGCGCACGTCGGCCACGACGCACACCTGGGCGTGGTCGCGCAGCTTGTTGGCGCAGATGCCGCACTCTTCGGCGTCGGAAATGGAGTGGCAGGTGCGGCAGTACGTGATGTCGAAGCGCATTTTGGCCAGTGCTTCGGCCAGCGAAGCCGTGGTTTCGGTTTCGGCCTTGAGCAGGTGCAGCGCCAGGCGCAGGGCCGTTTTTTTGCCGATGCCCGGCAGCCGCGACAGCTCGCCCACGGCGTTTTCAATCAGCTTGGAAGGAAAATCCATTGAAAATAATTGAGGACGGCCGGCCACGGGCCGGGCGGTTTTGGAAAAGACAGGGCCGGTTGGCAAACGGTCCGCAAAGGTAGCCAGGAGCCTGCGGCGGCCTCCGCGCCGGTGGGTGGCGGGGGCAGGTTTCCAACGCAAAAAACGGTAAAATAAATCGGCGCGGCGGGGTAAATGCTTGTGCCAAACAGTCAGCCATTAAACCCAGGTTGCGGATAGCCGCAGCGCGGCGGTGTGTTTGTAGCAGTGGCGTAAAAGATGGGCCAAAGCAGCAGCGCGGCGACGTATTGCTGTACTTCGTATTCAAGGCAACATATCGCCGCGCTGCGGCTTGGGGGTGTTATCAGCCCGATTTTCTACAAACATATCGCCGCGCTGCGGCTGCCTGCAACTTGGGTTGGCTCTCGGCTGCAAGCCGATGTTTCGGCACTCATTCGGTCGGTTCTGGGGTGCGCGGCCTTTGCACCAAGTAGTACCGGCCCAAAATGCTCAGGCCGGCCAGAAAAGGCAAGAGGGCCAATTGTTTGCCGCTGATGCCGGGGGCTAAAACCCAGGTGTCGAAGCCAAAAAACTCGCTCGTCATCCAGTACGAGTTGGCCACAATCCAGCACACGATGGCCAGGTTGTGGGCGTATTCGGCGGGCACGGCACGGCTGCGCCGGGTAATGAGGACAGCGATGGCCAGCGTGGGCAGCACCATGGCCAGGCCCAGCGGCCGCCACACCAGGCACCAAGCCAGGTCCTTGAGAAGCCAAAAGACGATGTGGAGGTTTTCGAGGCGGCGGTAAGCGGCGGGAAGAAGGGCAGCGGAAGGAAGCATGAAAATTGGCGAAAGTGGGCGAAATGCAAAATAAGCGGCATCTTGCGCCAACCTTCGTCGGGGCGCACTACGTACAGGCCCCGTTTAATTGCGCAATTTATGGCTCCGCTGCTCCGCAACACCCTCAAAATTATTGGTTACACAGTGGCCTCGGTCGTGGGCGTGGTAGCCGTGTACCTGGGCGTGGCGGCCGTGCTCTCGCGCATGGCGGTGGCGGCCGAGCCGGTGAGCGAGGCGGCCCCGGTGGACCTGTTCGTGCGCTCCAACGGCGTTCATGTGGACTTGGTGGTGCCCGTGCAAACCGAGCAGATGGACTGGACTCAGCAGTTGCCCTACGCCCACACCCGCAGCAACAACCCGGCCCTGAACTACGTGGCCTTCGGCTGGGGCGACAAGGGTTTTTACCTCTACACGCCCACCTGGGCCGAACTCAAGCCCAGCACGGCGCTGCGAGCAGGGTTCTGGCTCAGCACCTCAGCCATGCACACCACGTTTCTGGCCCGGCCGCAGCCGGGGCCCGATTGCGTGGCCTTGCACCTCACCCGCCCGCAGTACGCCCGCCTCATGGCCTACCTCAACGCCAGTTTCGAGCGCGATGCCGCCGGCCAGCCCCAGTGGATTGCCGGCCACAGCTACGGGGCCGACGACGCTTTTTACGAGGCCGAACGCACCTACAGCATTTTCTACACCTGCAACACCTGGGCGAACAACGGTCTGAAAATCGCCGGCCAACGCGCCGCCGTCTGGACGCCCTTCGACACCGGCATCATGCGGGCCGTGGGCAACACCGCGCTTTGAGAAAGAATGAGGAATGAGAAGAATTTGATTTTGTCTCACCAATTCTCCCAAACAGCTTTTCATTTTTCATTAAGTGAAACCTCAATTGAGCCACACTTCGGCGATTTGCTCGAAGCGGTGCGGAGCGAAAGCACCGTAAGGTTGCTCGACGTAGAAGCCGAGGATGTGTACCTGGGCCTGCCGGGTGCGGGCGTGGGGCAGTACGCGCACGGGGTACACGCTGCCGGCGCGGGGCCAGTCGCCGATGTAGTTGCCGGGGCGGTTTTCGGCGTTGATGCAGCGGGCAAACACCTGCACGGGAGCCGGAGTGGGAAGCTTTACCTTGGACATACGCGAAGGTACGAAAAAAGCGACATAAACTAAAATTTTTAGCCCAAATTTTTAGCCTGAAATCGTTAGCAACTGCTGGTGCGTTATCGAGCCGCAACTGAGTTGGTCGCTCCAGGTTTTGCCATTATACCGGTTCGTAAACCAAGGCCGGGATTGTCGCGTAAATAAGCTCCGGCCGCCGTGGCATCACTCCGGTTGCGGGGTCCGTTGTATGCGAACTTTATTTCTATTGTTTTTGGCCGGAATGCTGGCGTTTGGACAGGCGGCGGCTCAGGCACCTAAAGCCAGGCGCATCAAAGGGCTGGGCCGGGCGTTTCAACACCAAAGCGGGGCCGGCAAGAGCAAGGCCAACAAGGCTCATTTCCGCCGCGACAACCACCCTCCCGTTATCAACCTGCATCCCCACGACCCCCGGTTGTTTACCAAAGTAAGAGCGGCAAAGCCGTACAAATACCCGCAGCCGAAAGGAGTTAAGAAATAACAGGAACGTGCTTTTATTTCGCTTTTAACGGCGCAGACGTTTTCGTTTAACCAACAGCGGCCGGACGACTCTCCCGAAAGGGCTTCGTCCGGCCGCTGCCTTTGGCGCGTTCGGGTCTTACGCGTTGGCAAACGAAACGCCAACGACTAAGCCATTTCGCGGAAGCCCACCCAGGTGAAGCGCTTGATGACGAACTCGGGGTTGGTGATGGAGGCGTTGCCAGCCGGGTTGCCGCCGGTGACGTGGAAGTCGGAAAAACCAGCGTTCTGGTTCACGTAGATGCCGCCCACTAGGTTGAAGCTGACAGGCGTGCCGGCGAGGCTCATCTCGTCCATAATCTGCTCCTTAATAGTGTCATCGGTGGTGTAGGCCCCGCAGGAAATGGCACCGTGCTCGCGGGCAAGTTGGGCGGCCAGGCGAATGCTCTGCTGGGTGTTTTCGGTTTTGATGACGAGCAGCACAGGCCCGAAAAGCTCCTGGCTGAACTGCTCAATTTGCGCGGCTTCGACCTCGTAAATGGCGGGCGCACAGGTGCGGGCGTTGGCGAACTGCGGGTGTGCGTAGGTGGCTGGGGCCAGGGCTTCGCGGCTGCCCGCCAGGGCCAGGCCCTGCACCCGCGCCAGCGTGGCGGGGTTTTGGATGGCCCCCAGCACGTGCGGGGCGGCCTTGGGGTTCTGGGCCAGGCCCTGCACGGCGGCGGCGAGCTTCTGCACCACATCGTCGTAGGGCACCAGCGCGTCGCCGACTTGCACGCCGGCGGCGGGCACGAAAATGTTTTGGGGCGCGGTACACATCTGCCCCGAGTAGAGGCTGACGGAAAAGGCCAGGTTCTGGGCCACTTTGTCGAGGTCGGGGCAGGAGTCGAGGAGGATGGAATTGACCCCGGTTTTCTCGGTGAACACCGTTTTGCCGGGCAGGCTTTCGACGTATTCGCCGAAGGCCGCGCCGCCGGTGTAGTCGATGATTTTGACGGCCGGGTTCTCGCACAAGTCTTTGGCGATGAGGCGGTCGTCGGCATCCACGCCCAACTGGCAGATGTGCGCCGACAGCCCGGCGGCTACCAGCACCTTCTGCACCTCAGCCACCACGATGGCGATGGGCAGCACCGCGCCGGGGTGGGGCTTGACGATGACCGGGTTGCCCGTCACGAGCGAGGCGAACATCCCCGGCACGGTGTTCCAGGTCGGGAACGTGGAGCAGCCCACCACCACGGCCACGCCCTTGGGCACGGCCCGCCAGGTTTTGTGCAGCGCGAGGGTGTACTTGCCCATGTTTTTCTCCCAGGTCGCGGTTTCGGGGAAGCGGGTTTGCTCCTCCAGCCCGGCGGCGATGGCCTCCAAAGCGCGGTCGGCGGCGTGGGGGCCGCTGGCCTGAAACGACATCATAAACGCCTGCCCCGTGGTGTGCATGGTGGCGTAGGCGATGTCGAAAAAGCGGCTTTTCATGCCTTCGAGCGCATCGGCCAGCAGCGCGGCGCGGCGGGCGGGCCGCAGCTTGCGCCAGGCATCAAACGCAGCCTGGGCGTTGGCTACCAGCGTGTCGGGCGCAAAGTACGGGTACTGCACCCCCAGCGGGGCCTGCTCGTAGGGCGACTCTTCCTGGCCGGCCCAGCCCGCGCCGTCGCCTTGCAACAGCTCGGTGAAACGCTGGCCGCGCTGGGCCTCAAACCGCGCCCGGCCCTGGGCATCGGCGTCGGCCCCGTACACGTCGGGCGAAGGGTTTTCGGGGAAGGCGGCGTAGAATGTGCGGGCGTGGAGGGCGGCAATGGCCGTATCGAGCAGGGACATTTTAGTTAAGAGTTAAGAGTTGGGTGGGGGCGCAAAGTACGGGCGTAACGCCAATGCCTGCCCGTGGGTGGCGGCCGTACCTTTGGCCCAAGCGCGTTAGGTAGTCCCCAATGGTCGAACGGTAGCCCTTGAAAAAGGAGAACCCCGGCTGTTGAAGCAGACGGGGTTCTAGAAGCGGGGTTTCAATGCAACCCTTAACTCCTCTAGCCAGATGAATAAGGACCGCGTGACAAAGCTACTACGCAAACGGGTAATGCCGCTGGCGTGGGAGGTTTTGAAAGGCGCAGCGAAAGCCGTTGGCTTCCTGCTCGCCGCTCATTTCCTCGGGTAGTTTCGCAAGGGGGCGGGCCAGGAGGCTCGGCCCCTTGTTTTTTTTGGGGCATAACGCAGCCGGGGGGCGAAGGGTTTAGGTTGGGGGCTACCTTTGGCCCAAGCGCGTTAGGTAGTCCCCAATGGTCGAACGGTAGCCCTTGAAAAAGGAGAACCCCGGCTG
>JANYFQ010000531.1 GCA_025362615.1 Hymenobacter sp.
TAGCCGGGGGCGGGGCGGGGCAGGGCCAGGATGCGGCGCGGGTCGTCGGGAGTAGGTTTTTCGGCGGCCCCGAAGCGGTAGAGGACGTAGTAGCAGGCCACGTCGCCGTCGGGGGCGGCCGGGCCGGGCTGCCAGTTGAGCGTCACGTAGTGCGAGAGCCGGCGGAGCGTGAAGTTGGCCACCGGGGCGGGCGGCACGTTGTCGAGCCACGGCATGGGCGGCACCAGGGCGGGGTAGCGGAAGAGCGTGAGACGAAGCGAGTCGGCGGTCTTCAAGGGGTTCGTCAGCAGCGACTTAGCCGAGAAGAAGACGCTGCCGGGGGCCAGGCCGTCGTAGGTGCGGTTGAGGCGGATTTGGCGGGGCAGCTCGCGGGGGTTGCGCCAGGCGGTGTCGGCGCGGGTGCTTTCGAGCATCCGGTACATTCCGTGGCCGATGTAGAGGTGGCGGCCGTAGCTGTGGCGCGTCCACCAGTCGAGCAGCACGGGGTAGGGGCAGAGGCGGTTTTTGCTGCTCCAGTACAGTTGGGGCACGATGTAGTCAATCCAGCCCTGCTTGAGCCAGAGGCGCGAGTCGGCGTAGAGGTTGGCGTAGCTGGGCTGCCCGGCGCGGGTATCGGAGCCGTCGGGGTCGGCCGACTTGTTCATCCAGACCCCAAACGGCGAGATGCCAAACTTGACCCAGCGCTTGGCCAGGCGGATGCTGTCGTGCAAATCCCGAATTAGAACATTGACGTTGTTGCGCCGCCAGTCGGCCAGGCTTTTGAGGCTGTCGGGGTTGTGGTCGCGGAAGGCGTTTTCGTCGTGAAACACCTGCCCGGTTTCGGGGTAGGGGTAAAAGTAGTCGTCGAAATGCACGGCATCAATGTCGTAGCGCCGCACCACGTCCAGAATAACCTGGCTGATGTACTGGCGCACGGCGGGCAGGCCGGGGTTGTAGAGCAGTTGTCCCGAATAGCGCAAAAACCACTCGGGATGAGTGCGGTACGGGTGCATGGGGGCCAGCCGCCGCGTCGCCGAGTCCATGGTGGCGCGGTAGGGGTTGAACCAGGCGTGGAACTCCATGCCCCGCCGGTGGGCCTCGGTGATGAGGAAGGGCAGCGGGTCGTCGTCGCCGCCCGGCGCTTTGCCCTGCACGCCGGTCAGCCACTTGCTCCAGGGCTCGTAGGGCGATTTGTAGAAGGCATCCGACGCGGGCCGAATTTGCACAAAAACGGCATTCAGCCCGGCCCGCTGCCCGGCATCGAGCAGCTTGCGGTACTCGCGGCGGTACTGCTCGGGGGCTTCGCCGCGCTGGTTAGGCCAGTCGATGTTTTCGACGGTGGCAACCCACATCCCGCGCAGCTCGCGCTTGGGCGGCGGGGCGGCAGTGGCCGGGTTGGTGGTGGTGTCCTGGGCGAGGGTCAGCGCGGGGAGCAGCAGGAAAAGAAAAAGC
This sequence comes from Hymenobacter sp., assembly GCA_025362615.1. Classification (GTDB taxonomy): domain Bacteria; phylum Bacteroidota; class Bacteroidia; order Cytophagales; family Hymenobacteraceae; genus Hymenobacter. The sequence continues at coordinate 1,432 of JANYFQ010000531.1, forward strand.
AGGCGGGCAATTGGCAGCATCATGGGCCGCGAAATTACGCCCGGCGGTCGGCAGGCGGCTCCTCGCCGATTGGTTTTTGAGCGGGCCAAAACAATGATGGCAAATGGACCACAGGGTAATTTGGTAGGCTTGTGTTATTATTTTTGTGTTGTCTTTTTGATTTATTTGGTTTCAAAATGCTGAATTCTTAACCCGAATAGGCTACCTTTAGGCGCTACTTGTGATGAGCAGCCCCATTCCTCACCCCATTCATTCGGCGAACAGCTATGAAAAAATGGATTTTGCGGGCCAGCGTCCTGGCCCTGGCCGCCACGGCGTGCAAGAAAAACAACGACCCCGAGAGTGCCCTGCCCCCCGCTACGCAGGACGGGCGCAACACCGGCGGGTGCCTTGTCAATGGGCAGCCTTTTGTAGCGTCTCGTTACGGGGGCGACCTGCTCTCCACTTCGCCCACCGGGCCGCTTTCTGGTGGGTTCTCCGTCGATAGCGTTTTCAGCTTGACGCTGCACCGCGAAAACAATGGGGTGCAGGAAAGTATCTCACTCACCTTTAAAGGACACCGAACCGGTACTTACCGCTTCAATGGCTTTGCGTCGCCGCCCAGTCACGGCTACCCCAACGGGATACTCAATCAAGCTTCCTTTTCCGCCCGCTCGGGGTTGGTCGTTGACCGCTACATCACCGATGCCCGGCACACCGGCCGGGCTACCCTCACCCGTGCCGATGTGCAGCGGGGTTTTTCGGCGGGCACCTTCGAGTTTGTGGCAGTCAATGCCCGCGATTCCACCAAAACCCTGACCATCACAAGCGGCCGGTTCGACCGCGCTTACTAAAACCCTGTTTTTAATTTTTACATGAAACACTTCTTATTTTTTGCTTTCGCGCTCGTTTCAACTTTCGCTTCGGCACAGCAATTGCGGGGGGGGGTAACCGCTTAGGTACCGGGACAGGTTCGACACCGGCGGCCATAGCTGCGCCGGGGCCAGTCAACCCGCTGCCGGCACAGCCTTACTCCTGCACCGAAACCATCAGCAAGACGCAGGAGCTGAACGACCAGAACATGGCCGCCCTGGACAAAACGCTGATAACAACCCGCATTCTTTACGACCGGGTGGCCCACATGGCGGGCCTGGAGTCGTTCGGCAACAACGCTTCGGCGATTGATTTTTCCAGCCTCGGGCATTTCTTGCAGGCGTACTACGAGCTGCACGCCGCCGACTACAGCAACACCGGAACGGAGCCGTGCCGGGAACTACTGCGCTCCAACGCCCTGTATTACAGCAGCCGCAACCAGGTGCTGATGGGCGCGTTGCGTTACCGCTTCAACTACATCGACACCAACGCGGTTCGTGACATTAAACTGGTGTGGTGCTGCGGACCGGGTGGGCCGATTTATGACGTTGCGCGGCGCAGTTCCTCGCCTTACTTGCAGCGCGATGTGCTGGTGGGTGCGGCGCTGGCCGACACGTTGAAAAGCCGTAGCACCAGCTTCGTCCTCGACCCGGCTTCCTGCTTTTCCAACATTGGGTCCGCCCTGCTGAGCGCCAGCGTCAACTTCGGTGATGGCGGCGGATACCGCGTTTGCCTGCCCAGCCAGCCGGTTGCTGTTACCTACCCCACGGCGGGACGCAAAATCATCACGTTTACGTTTGTCTATGCCGATGGGCAGCGCCTCACCACCCGCTCGGAGTTGCACGTTAAACAAGCAGCCATTGGCTGCACTAACTGCCGCACCACTGTTGCACTTAATGACGTTGCTGCTTGCCGCATGGTGCCCCTTGCGGCAACCCGGGCGTTTCAAGGGGCTTTTGGCAAGGCCGAAATCAGCTATTTTTACAGCACGGTGCCTCAAAAGCCTTGTGATGCGAGCACTCCCGTCAACGTGACGAAGCCCGCCGTCATCATTGACGGTTTTGACCACGAAGACAAGCGCAATGCTTACGAAATTTTCAACAAAAGTCTGGCGTACCGAACGGCTGGCAATCAAGCAGCTTACTTGGGCACCGAACTCAGAGATGCCGGTTATGACGTTGTGGTCATGAACCTGCCGAATGTTTTCCGGGCAGTGACAGTTATTCGCAACGCAAATAGCGGACCTTACACTTACTACGAACTGGTTCGGCGCAGCGGCTCCGACTACATCGAGCGCAACGGCCTGACGTTGGTGTCGTTGATTGAGGAGTTGAACCAGCAGACGGCGGCGGCCGGCTCGACCGAAGAACTCGTGATTGTGGGGCCGAGCATGGCCGGGCAGATTGCCCGCTACGCCCTGGCCTACATGGAGGCCAACAACATTCCGCACCGCACCCGCTTGTATATTGCCCTCGACTCGCCCCACAACGGGGCCAACGTACCCATTGGCCTGCAACGCTTCGTGCGGCATTACGCCGATTTCACGGGCGAAGGCAAGCTCGTCACTGCCTTGGAAGCCATTGATGCCCCCGCCTCGCGCGAGATGACCTTACAGCACTACAATTTCAACAACAACAACGATGATGTGACGGCCTTCGCCCCGCATCCCGACCGCACCAGTTTCATGAACAACCTGAACGCCCTGCGGCCGGGCGGTTTTCCGGCCAATGTGCGCCGGGTGGCCGTAACGAACGGGGCGCTCAACGGCGCGGGCCAGAAAGACCAGACCGGCTTGGCGATACGCGACAGCGAACAGGCCTTCCTGCTTCAAGTGCGCGGCAAACCGGCCAGCATTTGGGGGCTATTCACCCGCGTAATCACGACGGCTTCGGCCCGGGTTTACCTCTCATCGGGGTGGGGCGGTACAAATACATCCATGAGAACGTACAAATTGGGTTCGGGCGAAAAGGTGTACGATGCCACCGGCCCATCCGCCTCCTGCGGGTTGGATGCCGCGCCGGGAGGATACAAAGACTTCTTTTACGAAGTATCGAACAATAATTCGTTTAACCGGGCAATGTACAGCCAGACCTTTTATTCCGTCCGCGACCGGGCCAACTTCATCCCGATGCTGAGTTCGCTGGGCTGCACCTACGCCGGCTACAACAACTGTAGCGGGGTGGACACGCGCTACCTGGTTTGCAACAACGGCACACCCTTCGATGCCTACTACGGCCCGGCCGGCGTGAACGAGGAGCATACGCAACTGACGGCGGGCAACGTGGCGTTTTTGAAGGATGAGATTTTGAAAAAGACACCCGCGCCCGTGCTGGTCAGGCCATTGCCGGCTTCGCTTTGTTCCATTGCTGGTGCTCCATCGGTTACGGTGGCCGTGGTGCCGGAATGCTCCCTGCCGGGCCGCAGTCAGTACGGCACTACGTACACTTGGACGGCGGCGAACGGCGTTCAGTTCGTTGGTGGTACCACCAGCGCCGGAATTTCCACCATAACCGGCACTTCGGTGCAGCTTGCGCCCAATCGGAATTTTGAGGGTGATGTTCGCGTGAGTGTGCAGGCCGTCCGCGCCGGGTATGCTGCAAGCTCGACTACTTTTCAAATAAGCGTGAAACCAACCGAAGTATTCACCATCAACTACATTGCGCCCAACGCTTATCCTCAGAACGGCGTTGTACCTGCCGGCGAAAACGTCGCGTTCTCGCTCATCGCGGAACCGTTTGATTTGGCTTCCATCCGCTGGACGGTCAACGGCGCTCCGTACCCACGCACTGCGGGCGGCAGCAGCACCCTGGGCCAGCCGGCGATAAGCGTAGGTGTGGGCAACGGCACGGCAACGGGCGTACCCTGCTACGTGGGGGCCACCGCCGTAAGCCTGTGCGACGGCCAGACGAAAACAGTATCGATGTCAGTAACTGTTCGCAGCGGTGCTGGCTACACCTCCAACCGCCCCACTTCAACCGGGGCCAAACTGCTCACCTACCCCAACCCCGTGCGCGAAGCCGTCAGCATTGTGGTGGAAGAACCCGCCGGGGCCGCGCAAGCCTCAGCCGCGCAAGCCGCCGACGTGCAGCTCTTCGATGCCTATGGGCACCGGGTGCGCCACACCCAGGCCACGGGGTTGCGTTTTGCTTTGGACACCCACAACCTGCCGGCCGGCTTTTACGGCCTCGTGGTGGTGCGCGGCACCGAAGTGTTGCGGCGGCACATCGAAATCAGCAATTAAATCCCTGCGGGCAATGCCCGCTACGGCCGGGCCTCGACAGGCCCGGCCGTATGTGGTTTTCCGAGTGTTTCTTCTCCAATCATTTATTCTGACATGAAAAACCTTCATTTCCTTCGCCTGCTGCTGGCCCTGCTCTTGCTGGCCGGCGCGGCCCCGGCCCAAAACCCGCGCCTGGACCCCGCTTTTTCGCTTCCGGTGCTGCACCGCCTGGGGCAGGTAAACTGCGTTGTGGCGCAACCCGACGGTAAAATACTGGTCGGGGGAATCTTCACGCGCCTGGGCACCACACCCGCCGCCAACCTGGTGCGGCTGTTGCCCAACGGGCAGCCCGACCCGGTGTTTCAGGCCAACGTGCCGGGTTTCAACACCCCCGTTTACGGCGTCGCGCGGCTGCCTAATGGTAAAATACTGGTAAACTTATCCCGCCTTGTACAGATTGGCGGGGTCACTTACAGCGGTATGCTGATGCTCAACGCCGATGGCACCCGCGATGCAACCTTCAACCTGAGCAGCAACGGGGTGCGGGCCACCAATCTGAAGATGGTGGGCCAGCCCGATGGTAAAATTCTGATTGCCGGCAGTTTCACGTCCGTGAACGGGCTAACGGCGAGCTACCTCGCCCGCCTCAACGCCAACGGGACGCTGGATACGGCGTTTCAGGCCGCCGGGCTGGACCTGAATGCGGAGGTGAACGCGTTGGTGTTGCAGCCCGACGGCAAAATAGTGGTGGGCGGCAATTTCAGCCTAGCCCAGGCGCAATTTAGCGAGGGGCTGGTGCGGGTGCTGCCCAGCGGGGCCCGCGACCTCACCTTTGGTGCCCCGTCGGGCCTGCGCGAGGTCTACGGCCTGGGCCTGTTGCCCGGTGGCAGCCTGGCCGTGCTGGGCGAGGGCCTGCGCCCCAACTTTCCGCTGGCCCGCCTGCGGCCCAACGGCAGCCTCGACCCTACTTTTGGCCCCGGGGCCAACCTGAGCGCACCCTACGGCCCCCGCTACAGCACCTTGCTGGTGCAGGCCAACGGTGGCCTGCTGGTCAGCGTCGTGCAAAACCAGTACGACGGGGTGCCCACGGGGCCGCTGTTCCGGGTGTTGCCCTCCGGTGCCCTCGACCCCACGTTCGTGGCCGGCCTGGCCCTGAGCCGGGGCTACATCACGCCCGTGCAAGTGGCCGAATTGCCCAACGGGCAACTGCTGGCCGCCAGCCCCGCCCGCAACCTGGTGCCCACCGGCCGCGCCCTGCCCGTGGCGCTGGCCCGCTTCGGGGCCAACGGAGCCTTCGACGCCAGCCTCGCCCCCGACTTCTACGAGCCCGGCCTGATGGCCGACGTGGCCCGGCAGCCCGACGGCCGGCTGGTGGTGGGCGGCGAGTTCACGGAAATTAACGGCACCCCCGCCGGCAACCTGGCCCGCCTGGATGCCGCCGGCACCGTGGAGGCCGCCTTCACGGCCGCCGCCGCCACCGACGGGCCGGTGCGGCGCGTGCTGGTGCAGCCCAACGGGCAGGTGCTGGCGCTGGGCTACTTCGAGCGGGCCGGCGGCGGCGCCCAGCGGGCGCTGGCCCGGTTGCAACCCACGGGGGTGCGCGATGCCGCCTTTGCCCCGCCGCTGCGCGTGGACGTGGACGGGGCCGTTGCCAGCCTGGCCCTGCAACCCAACGGGCAGGTGCTGCTGGTGGGCAGCTTCCGCCTCACCGGTAGCCCCGGCCGCGAGCGCCGCTTCGTGCGCTTCAACGCCGCCGACGGCAGCCCCGATGCCAGCTTTCAGCCCGCCGATACGCTCATAATCAACGATGTGTTGGTGCGGCCCGGCGGCGAGATTGTGGTGGCCGGCCAGCGCAGCGAGGCCAACAACCAGCTGCAAGCCGTGTGGCAGTTGCTGCCCTCCGGGGTGCGCGATGCGGGCTTTGCGTCGGCCACGCGCCCGCTCAACAACGTGTTTGTTTTCGCAGGCACGGCCCTGGCCTTGGGCGCGGGCGGCGAATTGTACGCGGCCCGCACCCAAGTCACTACCAGCACCAGCACCACCCAAACCGACGTGGTCCGCCTGCTGCCCACCGGCAGCGCCGACCCCGCCTTTGCCACCAACCTGCCCCAGGGCCGCTTGGAGCTGCTGGCCCTGGCGGTGCAGCCCAACGGGCGGGTGCTGGTGGGCGGCCTGGTGCAACGAACCAGCGCCGCCCCCACCCGTGGCAGCCTGCGCCTGCTGCCCACCGGGGCCGACGACCCCAGCTACGACCCCGTCAACGGCCCCAGCTTCGGTACCACCTACCCCTACGGCGTGGCGCGCATCGTGGTGCAGCCCGACGGGGGCCTGCTGATGGCGGGGGCCTTCCTGGAAGCCGCTGGCCGGCCCGTCCAGGGCCTCGTGCGCCTGCTCGACCCCAACGTGCTGGCCCTGCGCCCCGGCGGGGGCGCAACGGCCGGCCTCCGTGCGTGGCCCGTGCCCGCCCATACCGAACTCAACCTGCGCTTCGAGGGCAGCGCCGCGCCCGTGCATCAACTTGAACTGCTCGACGTGCTGGGCCGCGCCGTGCTGCGCCGCACCGTGGCCGGGGCCACGGCCACGCTGCCGCTCACGGGCGTAGCGCCCGGCGTGTATGTGCTGCGCCACAGCGCCCCCGGCGAGGCCGGCGGCAGCCGCCGCGTGGTGGTGGAGTAGTGCCCGGTAAACAAGCGAAAAGGGAGAGCCACCAAGCGGTTGCTCTCCCTTTTTGGTTTGATGCCGAAATGGTTAGCTGCCCGCCAATTCCGTGTCGGTTTGCTGCCCGCCTTCGAGGCCGTTGGTTTGGCTGGCTTCGCCGTAGTTGCCGCGAATGCCCGCCCCGTCGCTGGTGGCGAGGTCGGCCTGGGTCACGGTTTCGGGGTTGCCGCTGGTCTGGGGGTCGGGGTCGGTTGCGAGCTGCTGGTTGGGGGTGGTGCCGCCGGTGCTGGGGGTAGGGGCAAAGTCGGGGCGCGGGTCGGTGGGTGTGTTTTCGGGCGTGGGCATGGGGGCGATGAAAAAGCGTGAAACGAGTAAGCGGGGAGCCGGGCCGGGGCCGCCGGCCCGTGGTTGCGGCGGCAGATGCCTCAACTTACGGCGCGGCGGCGCGGGGGTTAGGGGCCGCTTCTGGCCGATGGTTCCGACCTTCGGGCCAGATTTCCCCGCAAGCTTTCCCAACCGCCCGCTGCCCGCTCCGCTCCGGCTCCTGTACCTCCCGATGGCTACCGATTTTCAGTCCCAAAAAACCGACGACCAGCTTCGCTTTATTTTCAACAACCCCGCCCATTACCACGCCGACATTGTGCAGGCGGCCGGGCAGGAGCTGCGCCGCCGGGGTGCCCCAATCGTGCTGCCCGGCCCGGCCGTGGCAGCGGCTGTTGTTGCCGCCGCTGCGCCATCCCCCATCCTTGCCGCCGAAACCAGCCCGTCCGCTGCCCCGCCGCGCACCGGGCCGGTTTATCAGCCCATCACCTACCAGTCGCCGCCCGAGCCGGAGCCTGGGCCGTTGCGGAAGTATCTGGGCCTGGGCCTCCTGGCGTTGCTGCTACTGGCGGGCGGCTTTTATTGGTTTGCCCGAACCCCCACCCCGTCGCCCGTGGCGGTGGCGCACCGGCCGCCGCCGCGCCTTGTGGAAGTGGCCACCACGCCGCTGCCCAACTCCGATGCCAACGTGGCCCGCTGCGTCGAGCAGCAAACCGCCCGCCTGCCCGCCGCCGAGCGCACCGAGGGCCAGCACCTGCGCCAGTACCGCGAACTGGCCCGCCGCTTTTGGGCCGCCGAAACCCTCACCGAGTACCTCATCGAAGCCGCCCAAACCGCTAAAACCACGCCCGCCTTCGACCAGCAGGTGCTGCTGGCCCACGATGCCTGGGCGCAGTGGGCCAAAGCCCGCGTGTACGGCTACCGCTTCGGGCCGGGCATGGCCGGGCACCTCGACCGCATGACCCGCGCCGCCACCCAGCAAACCCAGGTGCTGGCCGATTTGCCCGCCGACGTAGCCGCCGCCCGCGCCGCCACTGCCAACGGCAGCCCGCCCGCCGCCGACCCCAAAAGCCAGCAACGCGCCGCCGACGTGGCCGATTTGCTGCGCGGCCTGCTGCCCAAATCGCCGGTTACGGGCCGGGTGTACCCGGCCATCAACCGCCGCATTAGCCTATAGCGTCAAAGTGGCGGCCTTGCCGGGCTGGCCCGTTCCTTGCGACCCCGCTGCCCATGCCGCCTGCCGATTTGCCGCCCGATTTCGACCCTGCCGAACCTACCTCCGCCGACCCGTCCGGCGATGGCACGGCCCGCGCCACCGCGCATTTCCAGGCCCGGCCCGAGGCCGAATTGTTCTACCTGGCCAGCCACGCCGCCCGCTACCCGCCCGCCGTGGGGGCCGCCGCCGTGGCCGAACTCGAACGCCGGGGCTTGCTGACTGCCGCTGCGCCGTCCGTTGCGGCAACGCCTGCCGCCGCCGTAGTTGTTTCCGAAACCTGGGCGCAGCTCGCCGGCCAACTGTTCAAGGCGCTGTTCTGGCCCAGCCGCCGCTACTACGCTGTCCCGCTGCTGCTCGACTTCAATTTGCTGATTTACTTGCTGATGTGCGCGACTGGCGTGGGTCTTTTCGACCCCGCCGGGGCCGATTTAGTGCGCTGGGGGTCCAACGTCAGCTCCCTCACCCTGCACGGCGAACCCTGGCGGCTGCTGAGCAGCGTATTTGTTCACGCCGGGCTGTCGCACCTGCTCTTCAATGCTTTCAGCCTGTGGTTGTTGGGTACGATGGTGGAAGCGCGGGTGGGCGGGCGGCGGCTGCTGCTGGTGTACCTGGCCAGCGGCGTGGGGGGTAGCCTGGCCACGCTCTGGTACCACAGCGGCGGCGTGAATTCGGTG
>JANYFQ010000583.1 GCA_025362615.1 Hymenobacter sp.
GCCTGTTTAAGTTTCGTCAGGCGCATCAGGCGCACCGGCGCATGATTTTTTGGGTGAGGTTCTCAAACACATCGTAGTTCTGCTTGACGGCGTAGGTGTGCGACCCAATCGCCCCGTCGGCGGGCTTTAGCAGAAACATAGGCTTGTGCGCTTCCATCGACAGGGGCGCGAGGCTGCGGTAGTGCTTGAGCAGCGCAATGCAAGCAGGGTCGGCCTCTATCGAGGCCGCCGGGGGGGCCGCGTTTTTCAGCACAAACTCCGCGAAATAGGCGGGTATGCGGTTCGCCCATTTCAGGTAGGCCTGCACCGGCCGGCTCTCCCGGGCCGAGTACTGCATGACGAGGTAGCCGGCGGGGCGGGCCAGCTTCTGCGGGATGGCGAAGGAGGTTCCGGCGGGCTTTTGCGCTAGGCGCTGCGCCCACTCCCGCTCCCATTTGGTCAGCGTCTGGCCCAGGTTTTTGATGCCTTGCAGCGAAAACAGGTCGGGGGCCACCGGCATTATCAGGTGGTCGGCGCTGATGGTGACGGCCCGGTTGATGGCCCCCAGGTTGGGGCCAACGTCAATCAGCACCACTTCGGCCCGAAACTGCCGCGCGGCATCGTGGACCAGGGTGTTGAAGAGGCTCATCAGCCGGAAGGAATAGGCATCGCCCCCCAACGATTTCAACCACGCGTCGCTCAACCGGTCCTCGAAAATGGACAACGACAGGTTGCCCAGCACCAAGCCCAGATGGTCGGTGATTTCCTCGACGTGGACCGGCTGGTAGGGGTCGCCGGAAACGACGGGCGTGATGGAATCGAGCACCGTGAGCGGCAGGTCCTGCCCGTACACCTCCTCCAGCCGCTCCGGGGTCAGGAACATCGCCGTCAGGTTCGACTGCGGGTCCAGGTCGAAGGCCACCGTGCGGATGCCCAGGCTGGAGAGCATCCAGGCCACGTGGTACACCAGCGTGGTTTTGCCGACCCCGCCCTTGTTGTTAAAAAAAAGGATGGACTTCATGCTTCCTGGGGAATTTCTTGGGGCGTTTCGCGCGACCACGCCGGATGAATGGGGACCGACACCTTGAACTTGGTAACCAGGCTCAAATCGAAGTCCGGGGGCCCGTTGCCGTTTTTGGCCAGCTCGTCAATGGCCCGCTTCACGCCGTAATTGAACCGGTTGACGTAGCCGAGCACCTTTAGCGCCTCCGCCACGACGACGTTGCGGTAGTCGCTGGCGTTGGGAAAATTCTGCGGATTGACATCCCCGAAAAGCCCCCCTGGGTTCAGAATCTCGAGGCGATTGGAAAACTCGTAAATGTAAATGGGCGCGTTCGACTCGTAGTTGCGGTGCATCACGGCGTTCAGAACCAGCTCGCGGAGCGCCCAATACGAATAGTTGCGCCCCACCGCTTCCCGAAACGTGTCCGTGCGCACCGGTCGCTCCTTAACGATGTTGTTTTTGAGGAAGTCGTCCAGGGCAGTCAGCCCGGTAATCAGCGCCCCGGAAAACTTCTTCTCAAACGCCACGTCGCTCGTCATTTCCTCGCCCGCATACCGCACGTATTGCACGTAGGCCCCGGGCAGGTTAAATTCCGGGTTCACCCCGAAGAGTAGAATGCCCGCGTGGGTGGGGCAGCACAATTTGACATCGTAGAAACGCAACGAGGCCAACTGCTCCTCCAGGGTGCGCCCGTTTTCGCGCAGGGTGTCGCGGTCGATGGCGGCGGGCAGGTACGTGGACCGGAAATAGTCGGGGACCAGGTCGTCGAGGGTGGCCCCCAGGGCGGGCACCAGGTCGTAGGTTTTGGCGTGGGCAGCCCGTTTTTCGGTCAGCATCCGCTCCTCCTCGGGGTTGGCTTTGGCCCGCCGGGGGCCGATGCGTATCCAGCACCGGCCGTCGTAGCGCACGGGCGGGTAGGGCGAGGGCCGCACCTCGACCACCACCACCTCGCCCGCCGCGAATTTGTACACCGGACTCACCACCAACGACGGTTGCGGCAGCACGTTGCCGTTGCTGCGGACGCCGCCAATGGCCGCCAGCTCCGGGTCCGTCCAGGTGTGGCCGGCCAAGCTGCCATCGTCCAGTACGCCCAACAGGACGTAGCCGGGACGACGGTGGTTGGGAAAGTCGTTGGCCAGGGCGCACACGGCCGGGCCGAGCTTGTCCTCTTTGATGGAAATCGTTCGCTCTATCCAGTCGCTCTCCAGGTCGGCGAGCAGCGTAACTACTTGTTCTTCGGTCAGCATGGCCAGGAAAATAAGGACGGTTTGGGGGGCAAGAACCAACGACGGCAACCCGGTTCGGGGTGGCTCACTCCGCCGCCGCCGCCGGAAACAGCCCCTGCATCAGCCCTTGCTTGTGGCGCTTGAGGGCCGCCAGCTTTTGGGTTTGCGCCGTGAGCAAGTCGTCAAGCGACGTGAGGCAGGCGGCAATTTTTTGCTGCTCTTCCAAGCAGGGGAAGAACATTACCACAGCTGAAAAAGCAGACTTGTTGATTAACGGGACTGCGTGCCTTCCAGCAAGTCCAGATATTTTAGCAGCGGTGTTTTCTAAAATCGAAAAGACGAAGTCGCTTGAGTTTTTTTCGTTCGGAACCACAGCGTTTATCTGTTGATTTGTCGCGCACTCAACCTTATTCTGTGCAGCTTTACCAATTGTTGAACCTATGCAAACAAAAAGTGTACTATTTTTTTTAATATGCCTCGTTTTAGAATACCCTTTTTCGGTTAGAGTTGTTCGTGTCTGAGTAACGTACCGCTCCCTTGCGATGTCGGCAGGCGAAACAAAAAGTTTTCCGCCACCATAGTTCTCCAAATCGGCTGTACTTGGTGTGTTACCTGTAATTACCTCTGCTACCTCCCCCAACGTCTTCTCCGCCCACTCCCCCGCCTCCTGAAACTCCGGAAACCGCCGCTCCGGCACGGTTTGGCCTTCGGCGGGGAAAAGCTGCTGCATCAGGCCGCGCTTGTGGGCTTGCAGGGCCGTGAGCCGGGCGGTTTGCGCGGCGAGCAGGTCGTCGAGCGAGGTGAGGACGGCGGCTATTTTTTGCTGCTCGGGCAGGGAAGGCAAAAAAAGCCTGAGAGTTGATACGTCTTCTTTTGTAAAGCCTTTGATTGCCATTCCTTGACTATAGGAAAGCAGAACTTGGTTTTGTGTTTTCAGGTAGTAAGCCAGAAAAATAAGGTCATCTTTTAAAGGAGTGAAGTTTGTAAAATCTTGACTCGTGCAAATAGCTTTTGTTGTAACAGCAAGTTTTCCAACTCCTACACGCGATACCAGAAGTATACTGTTTCCAGCAATCAATTTAGTTGCCGAAGATTTTAAGGCTTCATCAGAAATAAAACGGGTGATTTTGACTTGAAATATCGAGTCTTCAGAAATATCAGAGCTAGAAATCCACGGAATATACCCTTGCCAAAATTTTTCATTTTCCTTACCCGGTGTTCCTCCACCGACAAATTTCCCAATCTTTCCTAACTCAATTTCCACCCACGCCTCCGCCTCCCGAAACTCCGGGAAGCGCAGCTTGGGCACTGCGGTGTTGTTGGTTTCGTTGTTCATAAATTGTCGTGGTGGTGGGCCGGTAGTTGGCGGGGCA
>JANYFQ010000594.1 GCA_025362615.1 Hymenobacter sp.
GGGGTAGTCGCCCTGAAGCAACCAGCAACCAGCAACCAGCAACCAGCAACCCATGCCCATCATCCTCGCCCTCGAATCTTCCTGCGACGACACCGGCGCGGCCGTCATCGCCGACGGTGTGCTGCTGGCCAACGTCGTGGCTACCCAAAAAGTCCACGAGCAGTACGGCGGCGTGGTGCCCGAGCTGGCCTCGCGGGCGCACCAGCAGCACTTGCTGCCCGTCGTGACGGCCGCGCTGGCCGAGGCCGGCATTAGCAAAGCGCAGCTTACGGCGGTGGCCGCTACGCAGGGTCCCGGCCTGCTGGGGTCGTTGCTGGTGGGCACGATGTTCGCCAAAACGCTGGCCCTGGCGCTCGGTATTCCGCTCATCGGCGTGAACCATATGCGGGCGCACATTCTGGCGCATTTTCTGGGCGCGGCGCGGCCGGCGTTTCCATTTTTGTGCCTCACCGTCAGCGGCGGGCACACGCAGTTGGTGGTGGTGCGCTCGGCGCTGGCCATGGAGGTCATCGGCCAGACGACCGACGACGCGGCCGGCGAAGCCTTCGACAAAACGGCCAAGCTCCTGGGCCTGCCCTACCCCGGTGGCCCGCTGCTCGACCAACTGGCCCGCACCGGCGACCCGCGCCGCTTCGCCTTCCCGAGCGGGGCGATGGGCGGCTACGACTTTTCGTTTTCGGGGCTGAAAACAGCGGTGCTCTACTTCCTCAAAAAGCAGGTGGCGCTGAATGAACACTTCATCGCCGAAAACCTGGCCGACCTCTGCGCCAGCATCCAGCACACCATCGTGGGCACGCTGCTGCACCAGTTGCGCCGCGCCGCCGCCGCCACGGGCCTCACCCAAGTGGCCCTGGCCGGGGGCGTGGCCGCCAACTCGGGCCTGCGGGCGGCGCTGCGGGCCGAAGCCGAAACCCAGGGCTGGACGGTGTTCATCCCCGACTTCGCGTTTTGCACCGACAACGCGGCGATGGTGGCCATGGCGGCGCATTTTCAGTTTGAGGCGGGGGACTTTGCCTCGCAGTTGCTCAGCCCCGACCCTAGGTTGAAGTTGTGAGGGTCTCAATGAGTGAAGGAGTGAAGGAGTGAGTGAGTGAATTAATAGTTGGCAGTGCGTCAGCGAACGTCTGGGAACGCAACCAAACTATTAATTCACTCACTCACTCCTTCACTCCTTCACTCATTGACAACGCACCTGTTCACTCACTGAAAAAGCCCTTCGTTGCAAAAGCCATGACCAACCCCTTCCGCCCCGGCGACCAGAAAACCCACCACTACGTCGTCCAACCCACCGATTTGGCCGACTTCGGCCCCGGGCGGGGCGGCCTTGTCCATGCCGTGTGCGGCACCTTTGCCCTGGCCCGCGAGCTGGAGTGGGCCAGCCGGTTGTTTGTGCTCGACATGAAGGCCGACGACGAAGAGGGCATCGGCACGGCCCTGCAAATGGAGCACCTCGCGCCCGCCTTTGCCGGCGAAACCCTGACCGTCGCGGCTACCTTTGTTGCCCTCGACGGGGCCGCGTTGCACTGCGCCGTTGAGGCCTGGGTGGGCCAGCGCCGCGTGGCCACCGGCCGCACCGGGCAGCGCATCGTGGCGCGGGCGCGGCTGGCGGCGCACCTTGCAACCTTTTAGTTGCTGATTGCTGGTTGCCCGTTTTTTGTTTTTCGGCGGTGGAAAGTGGGCCGCTGCGGGCGCTTTCTTCCCCCAAAAACCTCAAACCAGCAACCAGTAACAAGCAAGCAAAAACAAGAAACCAAGCGAATGGCCAAAGACGAAAAACCGTCCTTCATCAACATCAAAAACCGCCGCGCCAGCCACGAATACAGCTTCCTGGCCAAGTACGACGCGGGTGTGATGCTGCAAGGCACCGAAATAAAAAGCATCCGCGAGGGCAACGTGAACCTCACCGACGGCTACTGCCTCTTCCACACCGACGGCAGCCTCTGGATTCATGCCATCCGCATCGCGCCTTACTCGCTCGGCACCTACAACAACCACGATGCCATGCGCGAACGCAAGCTGCTGCTGCAAAAGCGCGAGCTAAAGCAACTGCGCGGCAAAATGATAGACCAGGGCCTGACGATAATTCCGCTGCGTTTGTTTGTGACCGACCGGGGCTTCGCCAAAATTGAAATCGCGCTGGCCCAGGGCAAAAAGCTCTACGACAAACGGAACGACTTGAAAGAAAAAGCCCAAAAGCGCGACATGGAGCGCGGGTAAGCGGGGTGGTCAGACGACTTTTTCAGTCGTCTGACCACTTCGTTGAACGGTATTTCCGGCCCCTGTTCAATGTAGCGCCCTGAAATTTCGCGCCGACGCAGTAGTCGCCTGAAATTTCGCAACAACGAAGTGGTCGGACGACTGAAAAAGTCGTCAGACCACCCCACCTTCCCCCCACCTCACCACCTTGAACCCTGGCATTTGCGCCCTGAGCGCCGTTCCCGTCCGCGCCGAAGCCTCCGACAAAACCGAGCTGGTGACGGAGCTTTTATTTGGCGAATGCTACCAGGTGCTGCTCGCGCAGGGCAACTGGGTGCAGGTGCAGCTCGCCGCCGACCACTACGTGGGCTGGATTGATGCCAAGCAGCACACGCCCGTGTCGGCCGAGTATTATGCCGCCTGGTGCGCCCAGGACCACCCCCGCGCCCTCGACGTGGTGCAGGCCGTGAGCGACGCGAAGACGAAAATACCGCTCACGCTGGGCTGCCGGCTGCCTTTTTTTGACGGCCTGACGGTGCGCGTCGGCGAGCGCAAGTATTTTTACAACGGCACCGCCACCAACCCCCTGGCCCCGCCCGACCCCGCCCGGCAACTCGCGCTGCTCCGCAAAACGGCCCTCATGTACCTCAAAGCACCCTACGTGTGGGGCGGCAAAAGCATTTTCGGGCTCGATTGCTCGGGCCTGGTGCAGCAGTTGTTTGGCTTGCTGGGCCAGCAGCTCCCGCGCGATGCCCGCCAGCAGATTGACCGGGGCCAGCCGGTGCATTTCGTGGCCCAGGGCCGGGCCGGCGACCTGGCTTTTTTCGACAACGCCGAGGGCCGCATCGTCCACGTCGGGCTGCTGCTCGACGAAGGCCAACTCATCCACTCGCACGGCGAAGTACGCCTCGATGCCCTCGACCACCACGGCATTTACAACGCCGACCAGCAGCGCTACACCCACAAGCTGCGGCTCATCAAGCGGCTGCTGGCGGAGTAAGGCACCCGTCGAACGGTGTGCCACCAAGCTGTGCTGGAAGCCGCCTTAGTAATGTTCGCGGCAGTAGAGCACGTACACCGCTTCGTCGCTGACGTGGTACACGAGCCGGTGTTTCTGCGTGATGCGCCGCGACCAAAAACCTTTCAGGTTTTGCCGCAGCGGTTCGGGCTTGCCCGTGCCGGTGAAGGGGTGGCGCTGGCACTCGGCCAGCAGCGTGTTGATTTTGGATACGATGGTCCAGTCCTCGGCTTGCCAGGCGCAGTAATCTTGCCAGGCGGCGGCATCCCAGCGGATGTCGCTCACGCGGCGGCTTGCGGGTGTTGGGCCAGCGGATGGGTTTCGTAGTCGCCGGCCCGAAACCGTTGCACGGCTGCCAACAGGCGGGCGGCGTTGCGCGGGTCGCGCAGCAGGTGGTCGGTGGCATCGGGGGCAGCGGGTGGGGCGAAGGTGGCCTTGACCAACAAAGCGGCGGCCAGGCCCGCCAGCACGGCGGCGGCGTTCACCAGAGCTTCCTGCTGCGAAGAATGTAAGGTAGCCATAAGACGTTGGGGGCTGATGTTAGAACGCTAAAGATACGGGCGTTGCCAGGGTTGTGGGGTTCTTTGCCGTTGCCTACTCCTCCAACGCGCACGGCGAAGTGCGGCTCGACGCCCGCGACCACCACGGCATCTTCAACGCCGACCAGCAACGCTACGCCCACAAGCTGCGGCTCATCAAGCGGCTGCTGGCGGAGTAGGGCACCTCATTTACTATACACCGGGCGAATTTTTATGCCTACCGCCGTGGCCAGTTGCTACACCGGGCAGGGTTTTATGCCTACCGCCGTGGTTGGTGGCTACACCGAGCAGGCTTTTATGCCTACCGCCGTGGTCGGTGGCTATACCGGGCAGGATTTTATACCTACCGTCGTGGTCGGTGGCTACACCGGGCAGGTTTTTAGGCTCATCAGCGCAACGTGATGCCACACCGGGCTTTGGTTAGGCTACAGCGCCGCCGGGCTTATCTTTGGCCTTTACTCCGGCCCATGCCAACGCCCATCTCCTCGCCCACCGCCGAGCCGCTGCTCGAAGCCCTCGCCGCCCGCATTGCCGGGCGCGACCTGCACCCCGATGCCACGGCCCCCAACCGCTTCGAGCCAGCCCAGGTGCTGCTGCGCCTGGCCGATGCCCTGGCCCCGCTGCTGCCCGGCCGCAACCACCGGGGCCGCCTCGGGCAGGCCCGGATGCTGTACTGTTTTATGGCCCACGCCACGCAAACCGCCGCCCAGCTCGCGGCGGCGGCCGGCATTGGGCGGGTGGCCGGCAGCCACGCCCACAACGGCCTGCTGCGGGCCGGCCTGCTGCGGGGGGCGCGGCAAGGCCCCGGCAACGTGTACCGCCTCAGCCGCTGGGGCGAAGACTGGCTGCTGGCCCTGGGCCGCGCCGAGGTGCCGCCGGCCCGGCCGGCGTAGGGCCACAGCCAATGCTCTAAAGGCGAAACGGATTGACGACGGTCAGGCCGGCAATCTGCTCAAAATCGGCCGTGTTGCGCGTGCGCAACGTGAGGCCGTGGGCGAGGGCCGTGGCGGCAGTGATGGCATCCGGGGTTTTGGTTTTTCGGCGCACCCGTAGCTCGATGGCCGCCGCTACGATGTCGGGGCCGAGGGTATGATACACCGTGGCTAGCCGAACAAATTGCTGCAACTGCGCCCGTTCGGCAGCCGAAAGGCGGGGGCTGCTGAACAATTCGATGTGCGTGACAACCGAGATGGCCGGCGCAAGGCCCGCCACCAACCGCTGGCCCGCCAGCGGCAGCGTCGCATCGAAAAACCCGATGACGACGTTGGTATCCATCAGGAAGGCAGGTCCCATTCGTTGCGGCTGGTGTCGGTACGCTGTTGCAAATCGCGGCCGGTTTCGGGGCTGATAATGCCCCAGAACTGCGCCATCGTACTGGCTGCGGGGGCCGCTTCGGTCAGTTCCTCTACCGCGTAGAGCAGCACTTCGAGCTTTTTGCCGATGTACTGCGGGGGAATAGGAAGGAGAAAATCGGCCTGTTGCGGGGTGATGCGGGTGCGGGTCATGGCGCGGCGGGGGTTGAACCACTTGCAAAGCCAGGGCCGCCGGCGCAGGGCCGCCCCATCGCCCAAACCCCGGCCCCGCAGTACCTTGCCCCGCCATGACCCCAACCCCCACCCCACCCGCCGCCCTGCCGCAACGCCTTTGGCACCTGCTCCACAACGTGAGTGGCCGCCTGGTGCTGGGGGCGGCGGCGGCCGGCCTGGCCGCCGCGCTGGCCCCGGCCGCCTGGGGCGCGTTGGCGCGGGGCGTGGCGGGCTGGGTGGGCTTCGCGGCCACGTCGCTCGCCCTGATTTTTGCGGCCATGCACCAGGCCGACGCCGCCGACATCCGCCGCGTAGCCGCCACCGACGACCTGCCCCGGACCCTGGCCCTGGCCTTCGTGGTGGTGGCGGCCCTCAGCAGCCTGGCGGCGGTGCTGAACCTGCCGGGCCCGGCCGAAACGGCCCCGCCCGGCACCCGCACCGCGCACCTCGTGCTGGGCGTGGCGGCGGTGGTGCTGGCGTGGCTGCTGGTGCATACCGTGTTCACGCTGCGCTACGCCCACACCTACTACGACCGCGGCCCCGACGGCCAAGATGCCGGCGGGCTGCTCTTCCCCCCGCCTGCCCCGCCCGAGCCCAACTACCTCGATTTCGCCTACTACGCCTACGTGGTGGGCATGACGGCCCAAACCGCCGACATTGCCGTCAATAGCCGCCCGCAACGCCTCAACACGCTGGTCCACGGGCTTATTTCCTTCCTCTTCAACACCGTGATTGTGGCCCTCACCATCAGCACCGTGGGCGGGCTGCTGAAGTGAGTGGCGGTAGCGGCGCGGGCGGGCGGCTTTTTCAGCCGCCCGCCC
>JANYFQ010000609.1 GCA_025362615.1 Hymenobacter sp.
GACCTTGCCGATGACCACGGGATCAACCGCTTCGAGGTGCGACGGCCTCAAGCCCGTGCACCGGCGCGTACTTTACGGCATGAGCGAGCTGGGCGTGGGCTACAACAAGAGCTACAAAAAGTCGGCCCGCATCGTGGGTGAGGTGTTGGGCAAGTACCACCCGCACGGCGACAGCAGTGTGTATGACACCATGGTGCGCATGGCCCAGGACTGGAGCCTGCGCTACCCGCTCGTGGACGGGCAGGGCAACTTCGGCAGCATCGACGGTGACTCGCCGGCCGCCATGCGTTATACCGAAGCCCGCCTCAAGCGCTTGGCCGACGAGATGCTGGGCGACCTCGACAAGGACACGGTGGACTTCCAGCCCAACTTCGACGACTCGCTGGAGGAGCCGAGCGTGATGCCGGCCAAGTACCCCAACCTGCTCGTGAACGGCACCACCGGCATTGCCGTGGGCATGGCCACCAACATGGCCCCGCACAACCTGACGGAGGTCATCAACGGCATCGTTGCCGACCTCGACAACCCCGACATCACGGTGGCCGAGCTCATGCAGCACGTCACGGCTCCCGACTTCCCGACGGGTGGCATTATTTACGGCTACGAGGGGGTGAAGCAGGCGTTTGAGACCGGCCGGGGCCGCGTCATCATGCGGGCACTGGCCAATTTCGAAACTTCCAAAACGGGCAAGGAGCAGATTGTCGTCACCGAAATTCCCTACATGGTGAACAAGGCGGCCATGATTGCCCGCACCGCCGACCTCATCAACGACGGGGAGATTGAGGGCATTGCCGACCTGCGCGACGAGAGCGACCGCGACGGCATGCGCATTGTGTACGACCTGAAAAAGGACGCCGTGCCCGGCGTGGTGCTCAACAACCTCTACAAGAAAACCCAGCTGCAAAGCTCGTTCGGCGTCAACAACGTGTGCCTGGTGAAAGGCCGGCCGATGACGCTCAACCTCCAGCAGCTCATCCACTACTTCGTGGAGCACCGGGCCGACGTGGTGGTGCGCCGCACCCGCTACGAGCTGGCCGAAGCCCAGAAACGCGCCCATATCCTGGAGGGCCTGCTCATCGCCCTCGACCACCTCGACGAGGTGATTAAGCTCATCCGCGGCTCGCGCGATGGGGAAGTGGCCCGCGCCCAGCTCATCGAGCGCTTCGCCCTGAGCGAGGTGCAGGCCCGCGCCATCCTCGACATGCGCCTGCAACGCCTCACCGGCCTGGAGCGCGACAAGATTGTGGCCGAGTACGAGGAGCTGATGCGCCTCGTGGACCACCTCAAGGCTGTGTTGGCCTCCGAGGAGTTGCAGCGTGGCATCATCCGCACCGAGCTGGAGGACATCCGCGAGCGTTACGGCGACGCCCGGCGCACGGAAATCAACTACGCCGGCGGCGAGTTCTCCACCGAGGACATGATTGCCGACGAGGCGATGGTCATCACCGTCAGCCGCGAGGGCTACATCAAGCGCACGGCCCTCGATGAGTACCGCACCCAGGCGCGGGGCGGGCAGGGCTCGCGCGGGGCGTCCACCAAAAAAGACGACTTCACGGAGCACCTGTTCGTGGCCACCACCCACGAGTACTTGTTGTTTTTCACCGAGGCCGGGCGCGTGTTCTGGCTCAAAGTGTACGAGGTGCCCGAAGGTGGCAAGGCCACCAAGGGCCGGCCCATTCCGAACTTTATTCAGATTCCGTCGGACGATAAAATTCGCTCGGTGCTGAACGTGCGCGGGTTGAAAGACCCCGACTACCTCGAAAATACGTTCCTTATCTTCTGCACCGAGCAGGGTACGGTGAAGAAAACCCCGCTCGTGGCCTACTCGCGGCCCCGCACGGCGGGCATCAACGCCATCACCATCAACGAAGGCGACCGCCTGCTCGACGTGCAGTTGCTGGCCCCCAACGCCGAGGTGATTCTGGCCGCCCGCTCGGGCCGCACGGTGCGCTTCAATGAGGCTGGCGTGCGCCCCATGGGCCGCGCGGCCGCCGGGGTGCGGGGCATCCGCCTGAGCGACACCCAGGCCGACGACCGCGTGGTGGGCATGGTGAGCCTGGCCGACCCCACGCAGGAGCTGCTGGTGGTGAGCGAGAACGGCTACGGCAAACGCTCGTCGTTGGACGAGTACCGCGTGACCAAACGCGGCGGCAAGGGGGTGCAGGCCATGAAAGTGACCGAGAAAACCGGCAAACTCGTGGCCATTAAGGACGTGAGCGACGCCGACGATTTGATGATTATCAACAAGTCGGGCATCACCATCCGCTTGCGGATGAGTGACTTGCGTACCATTGGCCGTGCCACTCAGGGCGTGCGCCTGATTAAGGTGGGCAACAACGACGAAATCTCATCGGTGGCCAAAGTCACGGCCGATGATAAGGAAGACGTAGGGGAGGAGGTTCTGCTGCTTGCCGAGGGCTTGGCCCCGGCTGTTGCCCCGCAGTCCGCCACCGGCGCTGAGGCCACGGCGGCCCTGCCGCTGGATGATAACGACGATGTGCTGCTGTCGGAAGCAGACGATGACGACGATGATGCGGACGACACCGACGATGAGTCGGACGAGGCCGATGATGCGGAAGACGACAATGACGCTGCTTAATTGAAGCAGTGAAATGATAGGAGGGAGCAGCTCGTTGGGCTGCTCCCTTTATTTTTGGGCCGAAACAGAGGCGTTATTTGCCCGCTGGTGAGGGGGAGGGGTGCCGGTAATAAAGCCGTAGCCCGGCTTTTTTGGCACAGTTTCGGCCTTGTTTGGGCTTCGAGCCCTTATTTTACAGTCTCAACCAGCCATTCTAATGAAAAAATCTTTTTTGACCCTGGCCCTCGCGGCTGCCTGCGCGGCCCCGGCCGCCGCCCAAACCTCGGCCATCACCGATGCCATCCTCAACCAGCGGAGCGGAATGCTCGACAAGGCCCGCACGTCGATTGACAAGGCCATCGTGAACGAGAAAACGGTGGGCAAGGCCAAAGCCTGGTACACCCGCGGCGATGTGTACGAGCAGATGATGGACAGCCCCATCTACGCCAAAATGCTCCAGCCCGGCGAAGGCACGCAGAAAGCGTTCGAGTCGTACACCAAGGCCATTGCCTTGGAGGGTAAGGACGGAGAGTACGGCAAGCAGGCCGTGCCCAAGCTTGACAACCTGTACGCCCGTGCCTTCAACGACGCGGTGACGGCCTACAATGCCAAGGACTACGACAAAGCCATCGGCAGCTACAAGCTGGCTTCGCAAATCAAGCCCGCCGACACCACCGCCGTGCTCTACGGCGCGTATGCGTTCGAGGCCAAAAAGGACGTGGCCGGTGCCAAGGCCAACTACGCACAGCTGCAGGGCATGGGCTACAAATCGGTGGCCATGTACTCGCGCCTCATTCAAATGGCCCGCGACGAGAAAAATGATGCCGGGGCCATGCAAGCCCTGGAGGCTGCCCTGAAGGTGTACCCGACCAATAAAGCTTTCATGCTGGAGGAGTTGAACATGTACATCAGCGCGGGCCGGGGCAAGGAGGCACTCGATAAAATCGACCGCGCCATTGCGGCCGACCCTACCAACTCTAACCTCTACGCCGTAAAAGGGTCGATTCTTGACCAGAACAAGCAGCCTGACCTGGCGCTGGCCGCGTATAAAAAAGCCGTTGAAGTGGACCCCAACAACTTCGATGCGGAGTTCAACCTCGGCGTGTACAATTACAACCGGGCGGCCGAGGCATACACCCGCGCCAGCAAAATGAGTCTTAAGGATTACCAGACCAAGGGTAAGTCTGCCGAAGCCGAAGGCAAGAAGTATTTCGAAGCCTCGGTGCCGTATTTCGAAAAAAGCCTGCAACTGCAACCCGACGACCGCAACACGTTGTCATCGTTGCAGAAAGTATATTTCCGCCTCGGTCGCAACGCCGATTCGGACCGGCTCAACGCCAAGCTCGAAAGCCTGAAGAAGTAACGTGTACGGAAGCCTCATTTAGCAAAAACGCCCGACACTTGATGTGTCGGGCGTTTTTCGTTTGCATTGGGCAGCAGGAGTAGGGGCATGGCTGATTTATCATAAAATCGGTGCTTACAAAGAATAACCCCGTTTTTTAAATTACTAACTTAACATAATATAAATTATAAGACAATTTTAATTGAGCGTGCTGCCGGGGTGTCCGAGCTTGGTAGTCGCTCGATTCTGTTACTTGGCCGATGTGCTTACCGAACGCTTAACCCTGTTGGACGTGTCAATAGTCCAACAGGGTTAAGCGTCCGTGCCTAAGTAGCGGCTGCCGTTTGGCATGAGGTCGTTTGGTATAATTGTACACAGT
>JANYFQ010000580.1 GCA_025362615.1 Hymenobacter sp.
GTTCGGTATTCGGTGTTAAGGTCTCTTCTGCCACCCAAAACCGAACACCCAAAACCGAACACCTAAAACCGAACACCCAAAACCGAACACCCAAAACCGAACACCCAAAACCGAACACCTAAAGGTGTTGAAATCTGAGCGCACTCGTTCAATTCTCTCTGTATGTTCCTCATTCTCCTCGCCCTGCTTGCCCCGCCTGCCCGCCCCGCCCCCACCGTGGGCGCGGCACGGCTCAATTTGTACCTGCCGCAGCTTAAAAACCACCGCGTGGGGCTGGTCGTCAATCAGACCTCGCGGGTCGGCAACGCACATCTCGTGGACACGCTGCGGGCGCGAGGTGTAAACATCACGGCCATTTTTGCGCCCGAGCACGGTTTTCGGGGCGAAGCCGCCGACGGGGCCACCATCGCCAACGGCCACGACGCCCGCAGCGGCGTGGTGGTGCGGAGCCTCTACGGCAAAACCAAAAAACCCGCGCCCGAAATGCTGGCCGACGTGGACGTGCTGGTCTTTGACATTCAGGACGTTGGGGCACGGTTTTACACCTTTATCAGCACGATGCACTACGTGATGGAAGCCGCCGCCGAGCAAGGCAAAACCGTCATCGTCCTCGACCGGCCCAACCCCAACGGCAGCGTCGTGGACGGCCCCGTGCTGGAACCCGCGCACCGCTCCTTCGTCGGCCTCGACCCGCTGCCCATCTGCCACGGCCTGACGGTGGGCGAGTTAGCCAAAATGCTGAACGGCGAAAAATGGCTGGCCGGAGGCCGCCGCTGCCGCCTGACGGTGGTGCCCGTGGCGGCGGGCTATACCCACGCCACGCCCTACGTGCTGCCGGTGCGGCCCTCGCCCAACCTGCCCACGGCGCGGGCCGTGGCGCTCTACCCCAGCATTTGCTTGTTTGAAGGCACCGACGTGAGCGTCGGGCGGGGCACGGCCACGCCGTTTGAGGTGGTGGGTGCGCCCACGCAGCCGGCCACGCGGCCCTACGCCTTCACCCCAACTCCCAACGCTGGCTCGCCCAGCCCGCCGCAGAATGGCAAGCGGTGCTTTGGGTTGAATTTGCACGATTCGGCGGCCGTGACGCTGCCGGGTTTCAGCGTAAAATACCTGCTCGATTTTTACCAGCAAAGCACCGACAAGGCGCATTTTTTCGGAAAATATTTTGAGGAGCTGAGCGGCACCGATGCGCTGCGGGCGCAAGTAGTGGCGGGGAAGTCGGAGGCCGAAATCCGGGCTTCGTGGGAGTCGGGACTGCGAAAATTTCGGGCCTTGCGGCAAAAGTATTTGTTGTACCCGGAGCGGTAGGTCAGTGGTCGGGCGAATCGCCCGCAGGGCTTCGTCCGGCCACTGGCCTATCGGCCCTTACTTTTGCTTCATGCCTACTCCGTTGCGCCTCATCTTCATGGGCACTCCCGATTTTGCCGTGCCCGCCCTCGAAACCCTGCTCGCACTGCCCGAGGCGCGGGTGGTGGCCGTCGTCACGGCCCCGGACCGGCCGGCGGGGCGCGGGCGGCAACTGCAAGCCTCGGCGGTGAAGGCGGCGGCGCTGGCCCACGGCTTGCCCGTGCTGCAACCCACCAACCTGAAAGACCCCGATTTTCAAGCCGAACTCAAAAGCTACGCGGCTGATTTGCAGGTGGTGGTGGCCTTCCGAATGCTGCCCGAAGCGGTGTGGAATATGCCGCCGCTGGGGTCGCTCAACATTCACGGTTCGCTGCTGCCGCAGTACCGGGGCGCGGCCCCCATCAACTGGGCGCTGATGCACGGCGAAACCCAAACCGGCGTCACGAGCTTCTTCCTGCGGCACGAAATTGACACCGGCGACCTGATTTTTCAGGACGTGGTGCCGATTGCGGCCGACGACGATTTCGGCAGCCTCTACGACAAGATGAAGCTCGCCGGGGCGGCGCTGGCGGGGCGCACCGTGGCGGCCATTGCGGCGGGCGCGGCCCCAAGCACCCCGCAAACCAACCCGCCCGATTTGCGGCCCGCGCCCAAAATTGCCAAGGAAACCGGCCGCCTCGACCTGGCCCGCCCCGTGGCCGAACTCGTGAACTGGGTGCGCGGCCTCAGCCCCGCGCCGGGCGCTTTCGTGACGCTGCCCGACGGGCGACCCCTTAAGGTTTTTCGGGCGCAGGCCGTGGCTTTTGCGGCGGACGCCGCGCCGGGCACCTGGGCTTCGGACGGTCGGGCGTACTTGCGCGTGGCGGCGGGCGGGGGCTGGCTCGATTTGCTTGATGTGCAGCTAGAGGGCAAAAAACGGCTGCTGGTGGCGGAGTTTTTGCGCGGGTTTAAGTTAGTGGGTTGATTTCTTCGTTTTGGGATATGAAGCTGTTTAGAAAGTCGGGGCGGTGCGGGCGGGCGGCTTTTTTGCCGCC
>JANYFQ010000684.1 GCA_025362615.1 Hymenobacter sp.
CGCCCGCCCGCACCAAACCTTGATTCCACTGATTTTTGGAGCGGCCGGTTCTGGTTAGCGTAGTGATTGGAAATGCCCTGGCAGTTGCCAGAGCATTTTTTTTGACTGACGGGCGCGGAGTACCTTTGAATGATGACGCACGGGCCTCTTTTTTTAAATACCACCACACGCGGCGCCCTTGGGCGGCAGCGGGCCGGGCAGTGGATGAACGCGACTTTGCTGCTGTTTGCGGCCCTGAGCGGCCCGATTGGCTTGAGCAGCTGCGGCGAAGCGGCCCCCGACTTTACGCCCAAACCTAAAGGCTACAATCGCATCGACCTGCCGGCGCACCGCTACCGGGCGCTGCCGGGGGGGCACCCGTACACCTTTGAATACTCGCACGAAGCGGTGGTACGGCGCGATTCATCGTATCTGGCGCAGCCGCATTGGCTCAACATCTACTACCCAAAACTGCAAGCCAACGTGCAGATTACGTACATGGACGTGGCCCGCGACCGCCGCCTTTACAACAAGATGATGGAAGATGCCCGCAAGCTCACCGGCAAGCACCAGGTCAAGGCCACCGCCATTGAAGAGCGGCTGGTGCTCACGCCGAATGGAATGCGGGTGTCGGTGTTCGAGTTACAGGGCGAAGTGCCGAGTCAATATCAATTTTACACTACCGACAGCACCCGGCATTTCCTGCGCGGGGCGCTCTACTTCCGCACCGCCACGGCCAACGACTCGCTGGCCCCCGTGATTGAGTACGTGAAAGCCGACATGGTGCGAATGATGAATACGTTACGATACCGTTAGGTCATTTAACATTTAACATTTAAGAAATTTTCTTCGAGTAGCTTGTTTTGCTTTTCTTCCGAACATTAGAGGCCGATTGCGTCATTGGGAGTTCGCCAAAATCCGGGTGTTAAATGCTAAATGTTAAATGCTAAATTTTTTTTCCACCCGGCTTGAGTTTCTGCGTACCGTGGGCAGCCGCCAACGGGCGGATTTGCTAGGCAAGGAATTGGGGCTTTTTACGTATGGCGACCTTATTCAGCGCTACCCTTTTCGGTACCTGGATAGGACGCAGGTGTACCGGGTGGCCGATTTGCACGAAGATTTGCCGATGGTGCAGGTGCGCGGGATGCTGCGGGGCAAGGAGTTGATTGGCGAAGGGCCGAAGCAGCGGCTGGTGGCCAAAATCGGTGATGGGTCGGGCGAGTTGGACGTGGTGTGGTTTAAGGGCGTAAAGTGGGTGCAGCACGTGGCCAAAAACAACGTCGAATACACGGTTTTTGGCAAGCCGACGATGTTTAACGGGCGGCCACAGATGGCGCACCCCGAGCTGGAAGAAACCACCGAGGCCAAGCCGGGGCAGTCGTTTTTGCAGCCGGTGTACAACACCTCCGAGAAGCTCAAGAACTACCACAAAGTTGATAGCAAGGCCATTATGCGGATGGTGGGCGAGCTGCTGAAGCTGGCCGCGCCGCACATTACGGAGTCGCTGAGTCCGGGGCTGCTGGAAAATTATGCACTCATGCCCAAGGCGCAGGCCATGCAGCAGATTCACTTCCCGCAGACCACGGAGCTGTTGCAGGCGGCGCGGTTTCGGCTCAAGTTTGAGGAGTTGTTTTACGTGCAGCTCAAACTGTTGCGGCAGAAGGACCAGCGCAAGGCCGTGCTGGCAGGGCAAATTTTCAAGGAAGTGCCGACGCTGGTGGACTTCTACAAAAACCACTTGCCGTTCGATTTGACGGGGGCGCAAAAGCGCGTCATCCACGACATTTACAAGGATTTTTGCACCGGCAAGCAGATGAACCGGCTGTTGCAGGGCGACGTGGGCTCGGGCAAAACCATCGTGGCCTTCATCGCCATGCTGATGGCGGCCGACAACGGGGCCCAAAGCTGCCTGATGGCCCCGACCGAAATTCTGGCCGACCAGCACTACGTCGGCCTCAAGCAGTACGCTGACCAACTGGGCATTACGCTGGGCAAACTGACGGGCAGCACCAAAACCCGCGACCGCCGGGTGCTGCACGAGGCCCTGCGCGACGGCACCCTGCATATGCTCGTCGGCACCCACGCGCTGCTTGAGGACGTGGTGCAGTTCCGCAACCTGGGCCTGACGATTATGGACGAGCAGCACCGGTTTGGGGTGGCGCAACGCTCGAAGCTTTGGCAGAAAAACCCTTACGTCATCCCGCACGTGCTGGTGATGACGGCCACGCCCATCCCCCGCACACTGGCTATGACGCTTTACGGCGACCTCGACGTGAGCGTGATTGATGAGCTACCGGCCGGCCGCAAACCCATCGTAACCGTCCACCGCTACGATGCCAACCGCCTGAAAGTGTTCGAGTTCATCCGCAACGAGGTGAAGCTGGGGCGGCAGGTCTACATCGTGTACCCGCTGATTGAGGAGAGCGAAACGCTGGATTACAAAGACCTGACCGACGGCTACGAAAGCGTGAGCCGGGCCTTCCCGGAGTACCAAATCAGCATTGTTCACGGACGGATGAAATCCGAGGACAAAGACTTCGAAATGCAGCGCTTCATCAAGCGCGAAACCCAGATAATGGTGGCCACCACCGTGATTGAGGTCGGCGTGAACGTGCCCAACGCCTCGGTGATGGTGATTGAGAGCGCCGAGCGGTTTGGGCTTTCGCAACTGCACCAGCTACGCGGGCGCGTAGGGCGCGGGGCCGACCAAAGCTACTGCGTCCTGATGACGGGCTTCAAGCTGAGTGCCGACGCCCGCACCCGCCTCGAAACGATGGTGCGGACCAACAATGGCTTCGAAATTGCCGACATCGACCTGAAGCTGCGCGGCCCCGGCGACCTCATGGGCACCCAGCAGAGCGGTGTGCTCGACCTGCTCATCGCCGATTTGGCCAAGGACGGGCGCATTCTAACGGCCAGCCGGGAGGCCGCCCAGGTCATTTTGGCTGAAGACCCGGAACTGGTTTTACCGGCCCACGAGAATATTCGGCGGCACATCGAAAGCCTGCCCGCTACGGCCTTGAACTGGAGCCGGATAAGCTGAGGTAGCGCGGGTTTTCAACCCGCACGTTGTGCGCCAGGGCGTGGGGGCACTATTCTTTAGGCATCACGCGCGGGTTGAAAACCCGCGCTACCCACAAAAAAAGCGGCCCTTGCGAGGTCGCTTTTCAGATTCAAACTAGAAGGCGGTGAAGGCCATTGTGTCGGCAATCCGAAGGTCGTCGTAGGGGTTGATGGTTTGCGGTTGAGGGGAAACGGGTTCGGAGGTTAGCACCTGATGAACCAACGTAACCTGAGAAGCAGGCATTGCAGGGGCAGTTTCGGTCGATGTGTGAGCTAAAACCGAGGGGGCAGGCTGCTTAGCCAACTTGCCTATTACAATCAGGGCAAGCAGGAGGCTGAATTTTAAAAATGCTTTCATAAAGGCAGTGAGTCGTGACCGGGTGCAAAGATAGAAACGCCCGGTTAAGAAATAGTGATTTGACGATAAATTTATTGTCACCCCCATTCGGAGTTGATGAGAAGATTACGCAATTTCGTGCCGAAAATGAAGTCAAAAGGGGGGCATTTCATGCCGTTAGGCGCAAATTCGGGCCGGTTACGGCAGTTGGCCGGAGGAGGTTGGGGCCGCCACAAAACTTTTTGGCCTGGGCCGCGAAAGCAGTGATGCTGGCTGGCTGGCTTCGACCAAAACGGCCAGCCGGCCGAAGCTGCTAATTTTGAGCCGCAAACGACGGCCCCGCCACCAACCGGCGGCGACTGCTTTTCGGACCCGTTATTTTTTTGTTTCCGGCACTGCCGGGCGCGTTTTCAATCCTGATTTATATGATGTACACCCGACTGCTGGCCGGCGGCTTCGCCGCCCTGCTCCTGGCCCACGCGGGGCCGGCACTGGCCCAAAAAGTAAAAAAGGTACCTTTCAGCTACCTGCCCGAGCCGGGGCCGGACCGCTACGACCAGCGGGTGCCGCGCAAAACGCTGGCCCTCACCGACGGCAGCGGCTTCGTGATTCTGGCCCATCAGGGCAGCGGCGAGTACGCCGTGGAGCGCTACGATGCCGACCTTAAAAAGCAGTGGACGGCCACCGTGCCCGTGGCCCCCGGCGAAACCCTCGAAGCCTTCGGGCGCAGCGCCGAGCAAGCCTGGGTGGTGCTGCACCGCCGCGACGAAGCCGCCGGCAACCAAACCTTGACCGTGACGCCCGTGCGCCTGGCCGGCGGGCAGCGCGGCCCGGCCAAAGTGCTGACCACCGCGCCCGCCGCCGACCGCCGCCCCGGCGTCAGCATTTCGCCCAACGGGGCGCGGCTGCTGGCCTTCCGCTACCTCACCCGCGAAAACCAGGTGAAGAGCATGGCCGCCACGCTCTTCGACCAGAACCTGGGGCAGGTGGAGGAAAAAGTCTATGACTTCCGCGACATTGGCGACTTTTTCTCGCCTGCCGCGCACGTGGCCAACGACGGTACGCAGTACGTGACCCTGGTGAGCGACCAGATGCGCAAGCTGACCGTGCGCCGCTACCTGCCCGGTGCCGCCACCGAGGTGCGCGTAATGGGTGTGCCGGTGGGCGGCGTGTACGGCGGCAAAATCATCCGCGTGCGCGACCCGCGCTTTGCGGTGCTGGCCGACGGCAGCCTCTACGCCGCCGCGCTGTGCGCCGACGATGCCACCGGGGCTTACTCGGGGCTGAAAGTGGTGAAGTATGACTTCGTGACCGGCAGCGGCGACATGAAGTTTTCGCCCGAAGTGGCGTTTACACCCGAGTACCTGGCCGAAGTGGGCCGCGCCACCAACGCCCCGGCCCCCGCCCGGCTCGACGATGTGTACGTGGGCGAGCTGCTGCTGACGGCCGAAAAACAGCTCGTCGTCGTGTGCGAGAAGCACTTTGAGGAGGGCGGCAGCGACTCGCCGGTACACGCCCGCGAGCTGCACGTATTTGGCTACAACGAGTTTGGCAGCCCGCGCTGGCACACCATCATCGGCAAGGACCAGGTGGCCCCGGCGGCCGACGGCTACACCGGCCTGGGGTTTCGGGCGGCAACCTTCGGCAACGACGTGCAACTGCTGACGCAGGAAACCATCGCCAAAAAACCCGACCTTTACCTGCGCCACCTCAACGCCCAAACCGGCGTGGTGAGCGCCCCCGAACGCCTCAAACTCAACATCGCCGCCGACCAGGAACAGCCGTACGTGAAGGATTTCACGGCCTGGCTTGATGCGAAAACCATCGTCGGCGTGAGCCGGCCCAACAAGAAGGCCAAAGCTTTGCAGCTCGAAAAGATTGTGGTGAAGTAAGCCGCCGCCGCTGCCCCTAACCAAAACGACCCGCTGGCGCTGCCAGCGGGTCGTTTTGGTTGCGCGTCATCCTACCGGTTACTCTTTCACGAAACGCTGGTGAAGCACGGTATTGCCGTCGCTCACGGTGAGGGTGTAGATGCCTTTGGCGAGGGCGCTCACGTCGAGCTGACCGGCGGTGGCGGGCACTTGCAGGCGTACGCCGCGCACGTCGGTGACGGTGACGGCGGTGGCATCGGTGCCGGTGCTGAGGGCGAAACGCAGCACGTCGGTGGCGGGGTTGGGGTAGAGCTCCAGGGCGGGCTTGAGGCCCGTGGTGGCCACGAGGCGGGTGGGCGCGAAGGCCGCGCCGCCGCTGACAGTGACGGAATAATCTTCGGTTTCGCCGTAGCTGTAGCTGTTGCAGGCGGTGGTGGCGGCATTGTCGCTGAGGACGACGCGGAGGCGGGTTTTGCCGTTTTTGGCCCCCACCGGCACCGTGAAGGCGGCCGTGCGGGTGGTGGTGAGGTTGCTGGCGGCGGCATTGACGATGGTTTCGCCCGCGTCGAGAAAGTC
The DNA here is from genome assembly GCA_025362615.1 of Hymenobacter sp. Lineage (GTDB taxonomy): Bacteria > Bacteroidota > Bacteroidia > Cytophagales > Hymenobacteraceae > Hymenobacter. The sequence goes on from JANYFQ010000684.1 coordinate 5,827, forward strand.
GCCGTCCTGGTTCCAGTCGGCGTAGGCTTTCACGTACTCCGAGTAGGCGGTGCCCACGAAACCGGCCGAGAAGTTCAGCGTCTGGCTGCTGCCGGCAACCACGTTGGTGTTGAGGGCGGTGCCGTTGTAGTAGCCGGCATCGGCCCCGCTGGTGCGGGCAATGCTGCCCAGGCCCACGTAGTCGATGTACTCGTAAGCCTGGCTGCTGCCCTTGCTGACGCAGTAGCTGGTGGCAGGCGGCGGGGTGGTGCCAGCAGCAGCGCCCACGCCCACGGCGAACCAGGCGTTGGTGGTGGCCGTGACCTGGGCCGAGCCCGCGCCGTAGAGGTCGGTGGCGGCCTGGATGGTGGCGGTGCGGGCGTTGGCGAAGGTGCTGCTGGCGGTGAGGTACACGCTTTCGGCGCGGTAGGCGATGTTGGCGGCAGCGCCGATGCCGGTGCCCGTCACGGCGTAGGCGTTGCCGCCTTCGTTGGTGCCGCTCTTGCCCACGCTCAAAATGTAAAACCAGTGGTTGAGGACGCTGGAGTTGGTATGCACCCCGCCGTAGTCGTTGGCATCGGTGGGGGTGGCGGCGAGGGGTGCCCAGCTCAGGCCCTTGTAGTAGGCGGGGCCTTTGCTGAGGGGGCCGGTGCCGCGCGGGTCGCTCATCGAACGCAGGCAGGTGTAGCCGGCGGGCTTGATGATGTCTTCGCCGATGAGCCAGGTTTGCTTGGCCGGGGCTTTGTAGTTCTCGATGACCGCGCCCCAGATGTCGGAAAAGCCTTCGTTGAGGGCCCCCGACTCGTTCTGGTAAGTCAGGTTGGCGGTGGTTTCGCACACGGCGTGGCCGATTTCGTGGGCGCACACGTCGAGCGAGGTCAGCGGCTTGAAGGTGCTGGCCCCGTCGCCGTAGGTCATCACCGAGCCGTTCCAGTAGGCGTTTTCGAAGCCCACGCCATCGCCGGGCGTGTCGTCGAAGTGAATGTAGCTTTTGATGACCGCACCGGCGTTGTTGTAGCTGTTGCGGTTTTGCACGTTTTTCCAGTAGTCGTACACGCTCTGGGCGCCCCAGTGGGCGTCGAGGGCGGCGTTGTCGAAGTTGGTGTTGGCGTACTCCGTCCAGCTATTGTCGGCATCGGTGAAATCGACGGCGCTGGCGTAGCTGCTGCCCTTGCGGGCGTTGAAGGTTTGCACGCCGCTGCCCCGCGTGGCATCGCGCAGCCGAAAGCCGCCCGTGATGCTCTCGGTGCCGCTGCTTTGGGTGCCGCTGTAACGGGTGGCGAAGGTGCCGGTGGCGTTGGCGTGCTTGATGATGGCATCGGTGAGGACGACTTTGCCCGACGCGGCATCGACGTACACGTAAGCGCGGCTGACGGGCGCTTTGGCGTAGATGTTAAACTTCCAGGCCAGCACGGGTTCGGCGGCGGCGTTTTTCACAATCACCAGCTCGCCCTGGGGGTAGTAGGTGGCGGCGGCGTTGTTTTCCTGCTGCTTGAGGCCGGTTTCCTCCTGCAAATCCTGCCACATATACTGGCGGGCACCCACGAAGCGCAGGGCGGCGGCCAGGGCATCGGCGGCCGAAAGCCGGGGGGCTACATTGAGGTTCGTAATGCGCTCGAAATCGCCGCTCAGGGCCTCTACGGTGCCGCCTTTGGCGTGGACGCGGTAGGTGGCGTGCTCCACGCGCACGCCCTTGTAGTACTGCCCAAACTGCTGGTGGCTGAAGCCGAGCTGGTCGGTTTCGGTGCGCAGGGGGCGCAGCTGGTCGTCGGTGCCCAGGGGCAGGTTGCGGCGCAGCACCTGCTCGGCGCTGAGGCCCTGGTTGGCGGCCTTGCCTTCGGGGGTGAACTGCACCAGCTCGGGCTGGCCGTCGAGGCCCCGGGCGGTGGTTTGGAGGCGGGCGGCCTCCTGCGCCGAAGCGGCGGTGGAAAGGGCCAGGCTGCCCAGCAGGGCGGCTTTCAGGTAGCGGTTGTTCATGCGAGCGGGGGAAGTGTTTGGTAAAAATGAGGGGATAGAATTGATGAGGTTGCCAGCAATTCGGCTGCAAACTAAGCAAACTTTTTAACATCGGGCCGATTGTTTGCGAATTTTGCCCCAAAAACCCGAATTTTGTTGCCAATCGTTGCCACTTTGCCAATCAAGTATTCGGGCCGTTTGCCCGTCGTGCAATCCCGTAGGGGGCGACGGACGTACTTTCATCCTCGCCCCACGCCATTGCTTATGCCCTTGCCGCTTTCTGGCTCCCCTACCTTGCCGCCCCCGCCCGCCCTTCGGCCCACCGGGTGGGCCGCGTGGCGGGCGGCCCTGGCCCGGCCCGCCTACCGCTGGCGGCTGGCGCTGGTGCTGCTGCTCATTTTCGGGGGGCTCATTCCGGCCGCCGGGCCGTTTTACCGCTGGGTGCAGGGCCGCCCCGGCCACCAGCTTTTCGACCCCCTGCTGGGCCTCATGCCCCACGCCGACGTGTCGATGCCGCTGTTTGGGTTGATGTACGGGGCCAGCGTTTTCACCATTGCCTTCGTGCTGCGGCGGCCGGCGCTGCTGCTGCGCGGCTTCTGGGCCTATTTGCTGTTGCAGGCCATTCGGATGGCGGTGCTGGCGCTGGTGCCGCTGGAGCTGCCCGCCGCCGCCCTGCCCCTGCCCGACCCCTTCACCGAAATGGTGCTCGCCGCCCAAACCCAGCCCATCACCAAGGACCTGTTTTTTTCGGGCCACACCGCCACCACCGCCCTGCTGGCGCTGGCCGTGCGCGGGCGCTGGCGCTACGTGCTGGCGGCGGTGTGCGTGCTGGTGGCCACGCTCGTGCTGGTGCAGCGCGTGCATTATACCTATGATGTGCTGGCGGCTCCGTTTTTCGCCTGGGCCGCTTATTGGCTGGCCGGGCGCGTGAGCCGGGGGGCGTAACTGTTAAATTCTTGGTTTTAGGTGTTGGGGGTTGGGTGTTCGGTTTTAGGTGTTGGGTGTTGGGTGTTCGGTGTTGGGTGTTCGGTGTTCGGTGTTCGGTTGCCTTATTTTTAATTTTCAAAATTTAACACCCAAAACCGAACACCCAAAACCCAACACCCAAAACCCAAAACCCAACACCGAACACCCAACACCCAACACCTAAAACCTAAAACCCAAAACCGAACACCCAAAACCCAACACCCAAAACCCAACACCCAAAACCCAACACCCAATGCCCCAGGCCAGCACGTAACGGCTCTGGGGTAACTGAGTAACTCTGCCCCTGCGGTCCCAAAGTCGCCAACATCAGCCCCAAAGTTGGCAACATCAGTACCGATGTTGCCAACCTCAGCCCCGCAGTCGCCAACATCGGTACCGGTGTTGGCATTTCTTTGACCATAATTGCCAGTTTCGACACCAAAGTCGGCAAAGTTGGCAACGATGCCGGCCCATCTTTGAATACATTACCGATTTTGCGCTTATATTTGGGCTTCAACTTCACCCTTTACCCCCCACCTTCGCCCATGGCAACGCCCACCTCCGGCCGCATCACGCTCCCCAAAGGCCCCAAAGAAGCCCTGGAGCTGGCCGCCAAAATCTACCAGAAGCACCAGGCCGACGGGGCCACCTCCGAACTGAAGCAGCTCGTGGACCTCGACTGGAACACCATCGGCCCCACCATCGCCAAAGGCCAAACCTACCACACCGAAGCCGAGCGCCTCAAGGGCCTCATGGAGGAGCAGTACCGCCTGCGCGATGCCGTGGTCGGCCCCATCATCGCCGCCAACAGCGACACCGCTTCCTACCTCAAAGGCAAGTACAAGAAAACCCCCAAGGCCCTCACCGCCTGGGGCTTTGGCGTAGACGACACGCCGCAGGCCAAGAAGCCCAAGTAGGCCCCCGGCCCGGCCCCGCGCCTACAAATACTTCTCGTAGATGCTGGCCGCAATCTTTTCCGTCAGCCCTTTGGGCACGAAGCTCGCCAGCCCCGCTCCTACTTTGTTGACCACGCCGGGGATGATTTCGGCCTCGCCCGCCAGCAGGCCCGCCACGGCGGCGGCGGCCACGGCGGCGGCGCTCATCGACACCTTGGCGGCGGCTTTTTGCAGCTCGGCACCCATGCCGGCGCGGTCGGCGAAGCTCGTGACGGTGGCACCGGGGCAGAGGCAGCTCACCGACACCGGGCTGCCCTTCAGCTCAAACCGCAGCCCGCGCGAGAAACTCAGCAAGAACGACTTACTGGCCGCGTAGAGCGTGAGCGAGGGCACCGCCTGGTAGGCCGCCGTGCTGGCTACGTTGAGGATGTACGCCCGCAGCTGCCGACGCAGCACCGGCAGCAGGGCGTGGGTCAGGGCCACGGGCAGGGTCAGGTTGAGTTGCAGCATATTCTGCTGCTCGGCCAAGCCCAATTCTTCAAACCGGCCAAAAAGACCGTAGCCGGCGTTGTTTACCAGCCCGGCCAGCTCGGTGGTGTGGGCCGTGGCCCAGGCCGTTACGGTGGTAGCCGCGTCGGGGGCCGTCAGGTCGAGGGCCAGTAGTTTGGCTTGTCGTTGATGGCGGGCGGCCACCTCAGCAGCCAGCTCGGCGAGCTGGTCGGCGGAGCGGGCCACGAGCAGCAGGTCGTAGCCGCGCCGGGCAAATTCGAGGGCCAGGGCGCGGCCGATGCCGCGCGAAGCGCCGGTGATGAGGACGTACATGGTGGACGGGTGGATGAACTTAGACAATGAGTGGATGAGTGAGTGAGCGAGTGAGTGAATTGCTAGTTGGCAGTGCATCGCCTGACGTAACCAGACTATCAATTCACTCACCCGCTCATTCACTCATCCACTCATTGAATCTTACTTCACCAAATGCAAAAACCGCAGGTAAAACGGCGTGGGGCTTTCGGCCGTTTTGGGCTGGTACGGCCCGCCGATGATGGGCACGTACATCACGCGGCGGCGGCTGGCTTCGCCCACCAGCGGCGACTGGGCCACGCGGTGCCACATCCGGCCGTCATGCACGGTAAGGTCGCCGGCTTCGGTGGCGATGGCCAGCTCCTGGGGGTCGTAGCGGGTGTCTTTGAAGTGTTTTTTGCGAAACAACATCTTGCCCAGGCCCTGCCGGTGGGTGCCGGGGATGACGCGCAGGCCGCCGTTGGTGGCCGAAATGCCGTCGAGGTGCAGGCCCACGTTGAGCATGGGGCCGATTTTTTTGCCGTAGAACACGTCGCGCAGCGCGTCGGTGTGCCAGCCCATCTGGCTGAACTCGGAGCCGGGCACGTTCACGTAGTGGTTCACCACGAGGCCGTCCTTTTCGTTGGCGGCCACCCGGCCAGCGGGGGCTTCGAGCAGCGCAAACAGGGCCTCGTAGCGCGGGTCGGCCAGCACGGCGGCCAGCACGGGGTGGTGCTGCGAGGCAAACGGAAACCGCTGCACGATGGCCGCCCCGCTCACGTCGCGGCCGTACTTGACGGGTACGCCGTTCACTTTTTCGACCTTATCGGCCAGCCACTGCTGCTCGATTTCCTGGGTGGCCCGCAGGATGTCGGCCACCTGGGCGGGCGTGGCGAAGGGCCGAAAATGCAGGAAACCATATTGCTTGAAAAACGCCTGCTGCTCGGCCGTCAGCGCGG